>CAMOSZ010000063.1:0-8817 GCA_946625285.1 uncultured Caryophanales bacterium
ATTTCTTCTTTAATAACTTTGTTATTAAGTAATCTTAAAACAAATCGAGATATATCTCCGAAAGAATAAGCTTCATGTTCCTTTTTAAAATTGTCTAATTTATTTTCAACTCTAATAGCGAGCTCAATGATTGTTTTAACATATGGCTTAATCGAGAGATACTGTTCTAATATTTCTTCTTTACTACCATAATTGTTATCTTTTCCAACTTTGATTTTATCGTTATAGTATTTCGCTATTTTAGCGCGATATTCTTTATCGTCTTCACTAGTCTCGTGATCTATTCCTCTTGGTTTAGTTGGGAATTTACTCTTGTCTTTATCACTTAAAACCATAAAGAGCTCATCATAACTATTAATCTCAAGAAGACTATCAATCTTTTCGTAAATTTGACTTGCGTCATCCGCATCTTCAAGTTCACCCGCTTTTTCTTTAATGAATTCTAAATTGCTCTTTATTTCTTTCATGTAGTCGTTAATCGCGGAATCAACCGAATTTAGTGAGAAGAAATCATTTACTAAATGATTAAGATAAGCGTAGTTATCCGCTCGTTTATCAGCTTTTTCAAGTAAAGTAATAATAAAGTCTTTAATTCCATCTTCGTTTTTAACAACATAAGAATCCACTAAAGAGAGAAAGCCCTTGTCTTCTTTTGAATAGCATTCTTCAAACAATTCATCTAAATAGTATTTTCTCTTAATAGAGAGAATAGAATTATCGACAATTGTAATATCTTTAGATATTCCAAGTTCATAAAAATATTTCTTAACAAGATATAAAGAGAATGAATCGAAAGTTTCAATGTGGGAATTATCAACTTCAGTGGCTAAATTAAGGGTTTCTTCATCATCAAGAAGCTTTCCTCTTACACGATTTTTCATTTCCGAGGCTGCTAAATTAGTGAATGTTAAAACTAAAAACTTATCTAATGTCTTTTCTTCTTTAGCGATACGATAAATTCTTTCAGTTAGTACCGCAGTCTTACCACTACCAGCACCTGCAGAGATTAAATAATTTTCCCCTTTAGCCGATATTGCGAGTTCTTGATCACTAGAGAATTGCATTTTTTTACTCATCAGTATCTTCCTCCTTCTTTATCGTTCTAAATTGGTTTTTTCTCACAAAGCAAATATCGCGGTATGGACAATATGAACATCCATTAGACCTGTCGTTTAAATAATAAGGAGAAATAGGGAATTCATTATTCCTTAATCCTTCATCCATTTTGATATATAGTTCATTAACTGTTTTTATGTATTCATCAAAGGCAAAAGCACCGACAAGTGACGAACCGCCTTTTAAACTACCATCAGTTTTAAGTGATACTCCGTTTATGAAGCATGATTTGCCATCTATTATCGTTGAATCAATATTCTTAATGACATTAAAATCTCCTAATGTTTTGCCATTAAGTTTTAAATAAGATGGAATGAGTTCATCATCTTGTTTTTCATTCTTTAAAGAGGATGATAAAACGTTATTAATGTATAGTCCAATAACAGTAAAATCTTTAAAGTCTTTACTATTAGAAGTTAATAAAGCATAGGTTGGTAATTGAGTGCTTAATCCATATTCAATATTAGAGTCATCAAATTTAGTTCCACCGGTTTTATAATCGATGCAAATAAGATATTTGTTATCTAAAACAACAAGGTTATCTATTCTTCCTTCTAATAATGTGTTTTTATTTAATTGATAAGTAAGCTTTTTCTCATTATATATTTTTGGGTTTGTGTAATATTTTTCTCTTTCTTTTATCGCATTAATTGCTTCTTCAATTTGTCTTTTTACATTATGAGTAATGATGTATCTTTCTGACGCTTTTAACTCACTATTATCTACTAAAGAGCGGAATTCCTGCTCAAAATTGAAGCTTTCATTTCTAAAATTTTCAAACATGTTATGAGCAATATTTCCTAAAGTCATGTTGTATGAAGTCTCAATTTGATCAATCTTCACTACTCTTTCTAAATAATAATGGAAAGGGCATTCTGAATAGAGGTTTAAAGAGGTAGTAGATAAACCAATTTTACTATTTTGATTATAAGCATTTACCTTATAGGTATATGAATTAGAGTAAGTATTGTAATCAATATCAATAACATCTCTAACTTTAAAGAAATCTTCTCCTCTTTCTTTATATAAAAATTCCATGTCTTTGAGGTTTGTGTAGATGAGTTTAAGGACCTTTTCAGAATAGAAATTATCACTTAGTTTTGGATAAGAGACATCTAGAGCCAATTTTCGACTAATTGGAGAAAGGAAACACTCCCCTTCTTTACTTTTTTGACTAAAGGAAAAGATGAATTCATTATTCGATTTAAATAAAGATAATAAAGAGAGCTCATCAATTCTGGTTTTGTCTTTACTATTTAACCTATTTATTGAGTGTAATTCATCATCGCTTAAATAATGATCATCTTTAAATACTTTTGGATAATTCCCTTGGGCAAAACCCATAACAAAGACGACTTTGTTTTTCTTATATAGAAGTGAATCATATACATCAATTGCCCCATCATAAAGAGGTGAATATATCTTCTTTTCTTTAAATTTATTAATTAGGTAATCAAGCTCAATTTCAAAAGAAACATCCTCTAAAATATTAGAGTTCACTAAATCTTCAATTTCTATGTATAGAGGGTCATCTTTCATTTTTTCTTTTAATAACTCTAAAGATAATGAAAGATCTTTATTTTCTTTATATAACTTTAAGAATTCTTTAACTCCACCAGTGATATAAAGTGATTCACTATTTTGAATATTAATTTGATAGCCAAATAATAAAGAGAATTTTCTTAGATAATAGTCATAGATTTTGTTTCTGCGATAGATATAAATATCTTTGATATTTGTGCCTTTATCTAGTAAAGAAGCAATTTCGTTTAATACATAATAAACTTCGTCTTCAATTTTATCGAAACAGTATAGAGGATGACTCTTACTATTATCCGTTTCATCTTTATAGGAATAGGAAATATGTAAATTATCTAAGATAAATCTTAATTCAGTATCTTCCTTTGGATATCCGATAATTTCAATGTTAGTCCCGCTTAGTTCGCTTTCTAGAGGGACATAAAGTAACTCTTTCTTTAATAGTTCTTCTTTCAAAGAATATAAAAAATGAATTTTAGGATTTAAAGAATCACTATTAACGAATGTCAAATCTTGTAGATAAGTTCTTGCGACTTCATAGCTATATCCTTTTTCTTTCATTAAATAGATTAAGGAGTCGCTATTCTGAGTTGGATATAAATATTTAACAAGCTCTTCTTTACAGATTAATTTGACATTTAAAAAGAGATTTTCCTTTCTTAAGGCCACTAATAAATCTTTATGTATACTTCTAGGAGCAACAACAAATTTCATATTAATATTATAGATTTTGGCTATAAAAAAATCAAATAGGGGTAATACCCCTATTTGTATTTATATTTGATATTTTGTTTATTTTATTTAAACATTCTGGTGACTTCAACAGCCTTCTTCCAACCTGAGTAGAACTTCTCACGATCTTCTTCACTCATCATTGGTTCAAAGAGCTTTTGGCAATGGTGAATGCTCTTAATGTGGTCTAAGTTTTTGTAGTACTTACTTGATAAGCCCGCTAAGAAGGCAGCACCTAAAGCAGTAGTTTGTAGGCATTCAGGAAGATCGATTTTGGCATTTAAGATGTCACTCTGGAATTGCATTAAGAAGTTATTAGCGGTTGCTCCACCATCAACTCTTAAAGTTGTAATCTTTAACCCTGTATCATTTTGCATGACTTCAAAGACGTCTTTGCATTGATAGGCAATTGACTCTAATGAGGCTCTCACAAAATGTCTATTATCAGTGTTTCTAGTTAAACCAAAGACTGCTCCACGAGCTTCATCATCCCAATAAGGTGTTCCTAAGCCAACAAAGGCTGGGACAATATATACTCCATGAGTATCTCGACATCCGCTAGCGAGTTTTTCACTATCAGAAGAATGCTCTAATAATTTCATTTTGTCTCTCAGCCATTGGACAACTGCTCCACCGATAAAGACAGATCCTTCTAAAGCGTAGGTAACTTTGTTACCAATCTTCCAAGCAACTGTTGTAAGTAAACCACTTTCAGAGAAAGTAATGTTTTGGCCAATATTCATTAACATAAAGCAACCAGTGCCATATGTATTTTTGCTTTCACCAGCTTCAAAGCAAGATTGTCCGAATAAAGCAGCTTGTTGGTCACCAGCTACTCCATGAATATGGACGTTCTTCGAGAAGAAGGTTGCTGGTCCATAATCGTATGAAGAAGGTAAGACTTCTGGAAGCATCTTCATTGGAACATCAAATAATTTGCATAGTTCCTCATCCCACTCAAGAGTGTTGATATTAAGTAACATTGTTCTACTAGCATTACTAACATCAGTGGCGTGAACCTTTCCTTTAGTCATACGGAAAATAATCCACGAATCAATTGTGCCAAATAAAAGTTCGCCTTTTTCTGCTCTTTCTTTGCTACCTTTATTGTGGTCTAAGATAAATTTAATTTTGCTAGCAGAGAAATATGGGTTTATTAATAAACCGGTTTTCTTATGGATGTAATCTTTTTTATCTTCAAAAGCATCGCATATATCAGCAGATTGACGGGATTGCCACACAATTGCGTTACAAATAGGCATACCGGTTTTCTTATCCCAAACAACTGTTGTTTCTCTTTGGTTAGTAATACCAATAGAGTCGATGCTATCCCAAGAAATGTTTTGTTTAACCAAAACAGCATTAACAACATTAATGACGCTAACCCAAATCGCAAGAGCGTCAACTTCTACCCAGCCAGAATGTGGGAATAAACAGTCGACTTCTTCTTGGACCATGTTCACAACAACACCTTTTTTATCGATTAATAAAGCACGTGTTGATGTTGTTCCTTGGTCGATTGATAAAATAAATTTTTCCATTTCAATTCATCCTTTTGTGATTAGTATTTTCTATTCTTCAAGAGTCTTTCGACATCATCGATTTCTTTTTTAATACCTCTAGAAAGGTTTCGTGAACCTGTTTCCGTGACTAAGACATCGTCTTCGATTCTCACTCCAATATTTAATTCTGGGAAATATAATCCAGGTTCAACAGTTACGACATTGCCTGGTTTAAGTGGACGAGAACGTTCTCCGACATCATGAGTATCTAAGCCTAAGAAATGGGAGACATTATGAATATAATATTTTGCAATTTCTTCTTCATTTTTGATTAAACCTAATCTCATTGATTCTTTTTTAAGGTTTTCAATTGCAAAGGCTTGTAAATCCGCGATAGTTAAACCTGGTTTTACATATTCGATAACTGCTTTATTAGTGTTTAAAACAGCCTCATATACTTTTCTTTGCAAATCACTAAATTTGCCATTAATTGGATAAGTACGTGAAATATCTGCGCAATAACCATTAGAGCGATAGCCTAAGTCAAAGAGAATTAAATCTCCATCCTTAAGGACTCCTTCTTGTTGGGCAATTGGATGATGCATGATTGTTGCATCTTTTCCTGCTGCAACAATAGTTTCAAAAGAGAGTTTACGACGATTATGAGTTCTACCGAAATATTCAAAGCGGTCGCTTAATTCGTGTTCACGCATTCCAACTTCATAATTCGCAAGAAGATCATTAATACCAGTGTTTGTGGCGTTAATTGCTTCTTCTAATTCTTTAATCTCATATTCGGATTTAACAGTTCTTAAATCAACGATTAATGGATAGATGTTTTGAATCTCAAGAGATGGATATTTTTCTTTTAATTCATTAGCGTACACTTGAGTGGAAGTGTTCTTTGAAATTTTAATTTCATCAGAAAGATCAATTAATAGCTTATCAATCTTGCCATAAGCATTATCAGTGGCCGCTAAAGCCATCTCTAACATCGAATCAAAAGTAGAGGAAGAATAGACATTAGTTAAAGAAGAAATTTCACTTGCTTCTTCAAAAGATAATCTTTTACCAGTCCATCTTTCTTTGACTTCATCATGGTCATCAAGGAAAAGATAAATCTTTTTCTCGCCTGGGCATTTAACAAACATTAACGCTGAATGTTCTTGTTCGATTCCGGTTAAATAGAAGAAATTTCTATTTGCAAAGAATAAGTAATAATCATCTTCGCTTCTAATTTTAGAAACACCAGAAAAGAGAAGAGAAACAGAATTCTCTGGAAGAATATCAAACAATTTTCTTCTTCTTAATTCAAATTCGCTCATGCTTGTCCTCCTTCAAGAATTGATTCAGTAATTGATTCAAATTCAGGCAATTGGATATCTTCAACTCTTCCAGAATCAACCTTAGTAGCGTTTTCTGAAACAATTGGAAGTTTTCCTAAAACTTTAAAGTCGAGTTTCTTAGAGAACTCATCAAGATGAGAATCTCCAAAAACCTTAATATGTTCATCGCATTTTGGACAAACGAGATAAGACATATTTTCAACAACTCCCAAAACTTTGATGTTCATCATTCTTGCCATCTTAATCGCTTTAGTGACCACCATAGACACTAAGTCTTGTGGAGAAGTAACGATGATTAATTCATCGATAGGAATCATTTGGAATGTTGTTAAAGCGATATCACCAGTTCCTGGTGGCATATCGATTAATAAATAATCTAATTCGCCCCATAAAACATCTTCATAGAATTGTTTGACGAGGTTTCCTAAAAGGACACCTCTCCAAATAATTGGTTCACTGTCGTCATCGAGCAAGCAGTTTGCAGACATAATTCTAATGCCTGATTTTGTTTTAAGTGGGTAGATTAAGTTGTTTTCTCCATAAGCCTTTTCGGTAACACCGAACGCTTTTGGAATACTTGGTCCAGTAACATCAGCGTCAAGAACACCAACTTTATAGCCTTTTCTCGCTAAAGAGACTGCTAAATAAGAGGTGATAAATGATTTACCAACGCCACCTTTACCAGAAAGAACTGCTATCACTTTTTTAGCACTTGATAGCTCGTTCATTTTTGCTTTTTGGATTTTTTGCTCACCGCAGTTACCAGCGGAAGGGCATCCATCACAATTGTGATCACAATCTGCCATATATTTGCTCCTTATAAAGTAACTAAATCAGCCTTATTAATAGCCTCAACTGCACTAGAAACGTATGTTCTAAGTAGTCGAGAAGCACCTAATTGAGTGCCACCATAATATCTCACAACAATAATTGCAGTATTGTTAAGGTTCTTCTTCATGAGTAATTCTAACAAAGGGCGACCTGCTGTTCCTTTTGGTTCACGGTCATCCGTAGACTTTGAATTAGGACCAATTCGATATGCATAAACAATGTGTTTTGCTTTTGGGTTTGCTTTTCTAATTTGTTCTAAACGAATTTTGAAATCTTCAACTGTGGAAACCGGGAAAACAAATGCAGTAAATTTTGATTTCAAAACTTCCACTAATCCAAAGACTTCTTCTTTTACAGTAAATTCATTCATACTCAAATTGACTACTAATAATCTAATTTTTAGTGTATTATTTTTCCTAAGGAAAATAAAGAGAATGTTATCCGAAGAAGAAAAAACCATTAATAAAAACTCACATAGTCGTGACTTATTAAGCATGCCTGAAGGCGCTATTCCAGACATTCCTCTCTGGAAAAGACTTGTTTTATTTGTCCTTTGCATTGGCGGATTACACCTCATCGCGCTTATCGTTGGAGTCTGTTTAGTAAATGTTTATGAAGAAACTGAACTTAACGCTGTAATCAATTTAGTGACTTATGCAATTTTATTCGTATTGATGTTTTCAATAATTGTTTTAGATCTTCCTAAATTCCTCCCAGCCTTTAAGAGTTGGAAGCCATATGTATTTGGAATTATGGGTGCAGTCGCAATTGTTACTTTTGAAATCTTTTATACGAGTATTGTTAACCTATTCTATGACTATTCTGTTAACCAAAATGAGTCATCAGTTAGAAGCGTTATTGACCTTTATCCAGTCTGGTCAGTTCTTATCTTAGGCTTTGTTGGACCATTATGTGAAGAACTCGCATATCGTGTCGGATTATTCTCTTCTGTTAATAAAATAAATAAGGTATTAGCATACATAGTTACGATTGTTGTATTTGCTTTAATTCACTTTAGATTCCAAGGTAATATTTGGAATGAATTAGTGAATTTACCAAGTTATGTTGTGAGTGGATTTGTCTTCACTTTCTTATATGACAAATTTGGTTTTGGAGCGTCTTTAACCGCTCACGTGAGTAACAACTTATACGCTGTAATTGTTAATATTATTGTGAGGTTTTTAGTTAAATGAGAAAGGTAACATTTCTTTCCTCTTTTATATTAAAAGTAGTCGCGTTAATTACTATGGCTATTGATCACGTTGGTATGGTTTTACCAATGATGTATCCATATAACGATTTCATCTATGAATTATCAAATGTTTTTAGATGCATCGGAAGGCTTGCCTTGCCTCTATTTGTCTTTATGATTGTTGAAGGAGTAATTCACACCAAAAACTTTAAAGGTTACTTAATCAGATTAGGCGCGATGGCAGGCTTAATTAGTATTGCCTTCATTGTTATGCAATATACTCCAGTTAGGCAATATACTTATGGCCTACTTAGAGCAGGAAATATCTTTATTGATCTTAGCTTAGTTGCTATATCAGTTTATCTACTTAGAAGTAAAGAAATATGGAAGAAATGTCTTACACTACTTCCACTAGCGTTTTCTATTGTCTCTTTTGTGGTTAAAGGATATGAGTATGCTCATCCAAACGTTAAGATCCTTTGGTTCCCAGAATTCATCACTATGCAATATGACTGGTTCTCCGTGGTCTTAGGTGTAGGATTCTACTTTGCGTATGCAC
>CAMOSZ010000064.1:0-3394 GCA_946625285.1 uncultured Caryophanales bacterium
GGTCAATCGCATTAACAATCATAAGAATGATTGCATCACTTTTCTTTTGATATCTAATTCTAGGGAACGCTAAAGTTTCATAAGCATGTTCATTAGAAAATTCTCTAATTTCTTGAGCGCGTTTAAATTCCTCTTTGTTTGTGATTTCAAGACCTAAATAGAAACAATCTACAGAAGTAGATAACTTCGCAAAATATTTAGTAAATTCAACACTAGGAGTTAAAGAAAACTCTTCTTTGAATTTACCGTAATTAGTCTCTAATACTCCAATCAATCCAGTATGATTATCTTTAAGAACATTAATTGTGAATTCGTCTTTACTTACTAAAGCGGTAATCTTTAGCAAATTACGATATCCTTCCTCACTAGATGCATATAGAACTAGGGAGTTGTTATCAAAGTTAACTGCTAATCCAATAAGATATCCCTTTTTAGCTTTTTCCATAGCCTCAACAAAACTAGGCACTCCATAAAGGAATCCTTCATCACTAAGGCCTGCACCAGAAAAGCCTTCCTTAGTTACGGAAGCAGCAATCTTATCAATTGTTAAACCGCTTTTAAGGAAAGAATATCCAGAGATAATTCTTAAAGGAGCAAACATAGATTAATTATAATCTAAAACATACGTAAATAAAATACTCTATTAGGAACTTTTATAAATAAATCTATCCAATAATGGTGGTTATTGTGCACAAAAAAAGAACCACTTTTCAGTGGTCCTATTTAATTAATCGATTAATGCATCAAGCGCTGCAATGAATTCAGGAAGTTCATCAAGGGTATTGATTTTTGCTCCACTTGCTTGAGCGTGTCCGCCTCCACCAAATTGAGCGGCGACTCCGTTAATCACATATTCGCGTGAACGAATGGAAATTCTCCAACATGGTTCTTTAGGATCTGTGTCTTGAGTAATTGAACACCAAATGTTGATTCCCTTAATGTTAGAAAATAGGTTAACATTTTCCTTGCCTCTTTCAGTGGTGATTTGAAGTTCTTGTTGAATCTTTTCGTCTAAGACATAATAGGCAACACCTTTAGGAGAAACTTTGAAATTGTTAAGGATATAGGCGGTGACTTTTAAGTCATCAATGTTTTTAAGATACATTGCTCCATAAATTTCGTTTAAGCTAATGCCACATCCAATGAGGTGAGAAGCGATCTTAAATGTGTGTGCATTTGTGGAACTATATTGGAATCTTCCGTTATCTCCAACCATACCAATATAAAAATTGGTGGCACTTTCTTTTGACCAGACATATTTTCCCTTCCAATTGAGTAAGAGAGAAACCATAAGCTCTGCAGCAGCAGACTTAGTAGTGTCAGTAATATCAAAAGTTGCTAAATCTTCCACTTTTGGATGGTGGTCGACGATGACAATTTTTTCACCTTTTTCAAAACGTGGATCGGCAATTCTTTTTTTAGCGCCGACATCACAAATAACGGCAAGGAATGGAGTGTCGAACCAACTATCATTTACTTTATCCATTTCTTGGAAAAGTCGTGGAGTAAATGTGACGTGGTTGTCTCCGACAACAATAACTTCCTTATTTGGGAAATTATCTTTGATAAAGTGATATAAACCAAGTTGAGTTCCTAACGCATCATAATCAGGCATAATATGTCTAAAGATTGCGATACGATCATATTGACGGACTAGCTTTTCAAAAGCTTGGTTTTCTTTTTTAAATCTCTTACCAAGTTCTAAAACTTCTTTTTCTAATTTTTTCATCATTATTTTCCTACTGTCATGTTATAAGCATCACGGGCAATCATCACTTCTTCATCAGTTGGGATAACTGCGACTTTGATCTTACTATTTGGTGTAGAAATTAAGCATTCTTTACCATGGATTGTGCTATTGAGTTCTTCGTCGATTTCCACTCCTAAAGCATCGTGAATTTGATCAACAACTTCTTTTCTGGTTCTTGGTTCATTTTCTCCAATACCAGCAGAGAAGATAATTAAGTCTGCTCCACCTAAACGGACAAAATATTGTCCGATGAAGTCGGCAATTCTTCTAATAAAGAGTTTGTTTGTAAGAATAGCGTGTTCATTACCAGCATTAACTGCCGCTAAAACATCTCTACTATCTGGACCAACAGTGGACATACCTTTGAATCCACTTTCTTTGTTGAACATTTGATAGACTTCTTCAGCGGATTTACCAGTGACTTTGACAACATAATTGAAAACGCTTGGGTCCATATCACCTGTACGTGTACCCATCATGATTCCTCCAAGAGGAGTTAAACCCATTGATGTTGCAACACATTTACCGTCTTTGATAGCGGTGATAGAAGCACCGGATCCGATGTGACAAGAAATGATTCTTTTGCCTTTAGTGTCTTTTAAATATTTTTCACCTTCAATCGCTAAGTAGTTATGGGATGTACCATGAGCACCATAACGACGAATGTCATATTTTTCAGTGAGTTCATATGGAATTGGGAAGACATAGTCCTGTGGTTCCATTGTTTGGTGATAGGCTGTATCAAAAACTGCAACCATTGGGCAATTTGGTAAGACAGCTTTAAACGCTCTAAAGCATGTTAAGTGAGCAGCGTTATGAAGTGGTGCAAGAGGAATGAGTGATTCAATCTTCGCTTCAGTATCTTCATTAAACATTTCTGAGTGAGCGAAATATTTGCCACCTTGAACGATTCTATGTCCTGCTGCTTTGATTTCATCGTAGCTAGAAATGATGTTCTTTGCTAAGAGTTCATCAACGACTTTTTGAGCCGCAACTTTATGATTTGGGAAAACAGGTTCGCTAACTTCCTTTTTTCCATCATATTTAATTGTAAAAATACCTTTGTCTAATCCGATTTTTTCACAGTTACCTGAACAAAGAACTTTTTCTTCAGGCATTTCATATAATTTGAATTTTAAACTGGAACTTCCGGAGTTGATTGTTAATACTTTTGCCATTATTGTATCTCCTTAATTTATCGTGTTAATTATCTCACAACTTCAATTATATTGAAATGAAAAAGGTGTGATATTAAATGTTTTCTTATAAATTATTTGATAAAATGATAGACACAATGAAGAAAATTGAACTATCTTATCAGAAAAATGTTAGAGACCTGGGTGGCCTAGTTGCTTTTAACGGTATGAAGGTTAAAGAAGGAAGGATTTATCGCGGCGGTTTTTTAGGCCGTGTTTCTAATGATGATATCCTTAAAATCAACTCTTTAAGACTAACTGACATCATTGATTTTAGAAGCCAAGTTGAATATGTTAATAGACCTGATTATGTCTTTATGGGTGTTACTTATCATAACTTCCCAACTTTAGAAGATAACAGCAACTTGAAAATTAAATCCGAATATGATGATAGTAACTTATTATGGTTCCTTGATGGATCAACTGATGGAAAACTTCATATGCGTAA
>CAMOSZ010000065.1:0-4026 GCA_946625285.1 uncultured Caryophanales bacterium
AGTAGAGGTCTAATAAACCATAAATGTGGACATTCGTTAGCGAGCAAAATATCAACGATCGCGGATTTAAAAGTAATTTCAATTGCTTCTCCTTTAATTAACGGATAAAAGACCTGCATGATAACAAAGGCCAATAAGCTCCAAAACAAATATGGAATAACTAAAGAAAAGAGTTTTTTCAAAAGCATTCTCGGATAATCTTTTAAAGTAAATTTAGAAAATAATAAGAAACCCGATATAACAAAGAAAGTTGGAACTGCAGCCTCCCCAATCACGAGAAATATTCTCTGAATAACATATGAAAAGTCATAGCCGATTAATTCTGGATTAAGTTGCTCTACATATGATGAATGAAGAACAATAACAAAAACCGCCAAAACAAAAGTCACATAATAAATCTTGTTAGACAAAACTTTATTCATTGATATAAATTTTACTGCATTTGTTGCTTTAAAGCAACACGCCTAGTTGCAAAGAAAAAAGACTGATACATTGTATCAATCATTTTTTTAAAAGCTTGCTATTAGAAAGTAATAACAAAAGTAAGCGAAGTTATGTTTTTATCTACTTTAATGCTTCCTTTATGAAGATTAACGATTTCTTTAGCGATTGATAAGCCTACTCCAGAGCCTTCTTTTTTATTAGATGGAGAACGATAGAATCTATCTAACATTTGTTTGATATCAACCTCATCATCTTTGTTGATTGTGTTAGAGAAACGGAATTCAATTTTGCCTTTAGAATTTTTTGAAACAACAAAATAGCTGCTCTTCATTTCTCCACCTGTGTACTTAAGCGAATTATCTAAGAAAATATAAATCAATTCATCTATCAAATATTTGTTTCCAAACATTGTGATGTTTCCAGTAACATTAGAAGAAAATTTGATATTTTCTTTTTTAAAGCTTGAAGAAAAGGCTTCAATTGCTTTATTACATACTTCATTAACAGAGAAATCTTCGAATGGAAATCTACTCTTATCTTCCTCTTCAAGTTTAGAAAGAGTCACAAGTTGGTTAGTCATTTCATTTAATCGCAATAATTGATCTCTAATCGAATCACTCCATTCGTTTTTGCCACTATCCATCTCAATAAGATCTAAATCTGCAGAGATAATAGTCAGAGGAGTTTTTAATTCATGCGAAGCATTAGTAATAAATCTCTTTTGATTTTTATAAGCTTCTTCTGCAGGTTTAAAAACAATATTAGATCCTAAAATAACTAACCCCGCAAACGCTAATAAGGCGCCTAAAGCAACTAATGATGAAATGAGTAAATATTGATTAGCGCTATTAAGTTTTTCTCTGATATCGACAAAACCAACATATGTTAATCCATCATCTTTTGTGGATTTGCCGAAACGGAATGAGCCATGTTTTCCACCAGTAAGTTGATTGCTATACACTTTAGTGGCTAAATCTTTGCATTCTGTTTCACTAAGGATAAACATGTGTTTTGTGTTTGAAGCATTAATTGAACCATCTTGATTAAAAGAAACGATAAAATAATGCATTTCTCTTAATTCAACCTTGCCTCCAGGCTCTCCGCCAGGTCCTCCAGGAACGACATCATCTGTGCCTTGTCTAATGACTTCACTCACAGCGGCAGTTGCATTATTCTCCGTAGTGACAAAGTTAGAGATATTAATCGAAGAGAAAGTAACTGCCAAAACAATCAAGACTGACAGCATTGATATTAAAATAAAATTCCTTTTCAATTTTTTGATCATTTTGTCTTCTCCAAATAATATCCTTGATACCTAATTGATTTAATTTTTGTTTTTGAACCAATGGATTCCAATTTCTTTCTGAGATAAGAAATAAATACCCAAACATTTTCATTCGTGGAATATGATTCAATCTCCCACGCAGATCGAGTGATTTTATCTAAAGAAACGACATTTCCGTTACTATTTACTAAAAGTAACAAGATCATCATTTCTTTATTTGATAGTGACGCCATTTCTTTACTGCACTTAACAGTGAAATTGGTTTCATCGATAACTATATCGCCAAAAACAATCTCTTTCTTTTCTTCAATTGGAACAGCCTTTCTTCTTCCTAAAGCGCGAATTCTCGCTAGTAATTCTTCTGTTGAAAAAGGTTTTGGAAGATAATCATCAGCCCCTAAATCTAAACCAGTGATTTTATCTTCAATCGTACTTCTAGCGGTTAATAGGATAATTGGGGTTTGTATATTATCTTTTCTCGCTCTTCTTAAAACTTCTAAACCATCAATTTTCGGAAGCATAATATCAAGAATGATGACATCGTATTGATATTCTTTTAAGCATATTAATGCTTCTTCACCATCAGAAGCGGAATCCACCAAATATGAGTTCCGCTTCAATAATGTGGTTAAAGCTTTATTTAATTGAGGATTATCTTCGACTAATAAAAGTTTCATATATGTATTTTAATATAATTCTTTCTTCTTTACGATATCGTAACCGAGCTAGAAGATTGATTCCAAGATAAGACCGTAGTGTTTTCTCTAGAAAGTGTATAAGTTGAATTAGTTACTAAACTAGATGAATAGATAAGGAAACTTCCATATGCATAGTCGTTAATGAAACTAATATCAATTCCTGTTCCAGTTAATGTGTAATTACCAGCTTGTAAAGAAACGCTTGAAGAACTTGATGATCCGCCAAATCCTCCTGGGCCTCCATGACCACCAGGACCGCCAGGACCTCCACCTTGAGAAGATTGACTATTTGTGCCTGCGTATTTGACACTACTAGATGTAGATGGTGATCTTTCTAATCCGTTAAAGGAAATTAATGTTCCACCAGTCATGGAACAAGTTCCATCAACATCTAATCCTGTAGACATTCCTCCTCCGTTTGTGCCTGGGGAGCCTCTAGTAACGATAACTCCACCACTTAAAGTGAAATTGCCATTGCTATCAATTCCGTCTGTATCTCCACTTCTAACAGCGACATCTAAATATCCGTCAGTCATTGTGAAAGCACAACTAGAGAATGATTTCTTTGAGCAGTTAACCCCATCATCAGTGCCATAGATATAGCTATACCCGCCACTAATATTGATGTAATTGCCTTCAAATCCTTCAGTTGCGTTAGTAACGGTGATCTTTCCTCCAGTAATGCTTAATGTATTATCAGCGTGTAAACCATCATCGCCACTCGCAACTTGAACGACACCACCATTAACTGTGATATTGCCTAAACCTTTAGAGCCATTTTCTAATGTTTCACCATAGTTAGCATGAATTGCGTCATCACTAGCAGCAATAGTAACTGTGCCATTATTAATAATGATACTATTTAAAGCTTTTAAACCTTTTTCGCTATCAGCTCTAAACGAAGATGAATAAGAACTGCTATTCTTACCTGTTTTGATGTTAACGGATGTAGACACTTCTGCATCACTTTGATTAATAACAACATCATATGAGGAATCGATTGCGTCATGAAGTGAATCAACATAAACATAACCACCATTAATAGCAATTGTTCCTTTTTGCTTTCCGTTACTTGATACACCACTATCTTCGGTTTTAATTCCGTTACCAGTTTTAGCGTAAGCTTGAACTGTTCCAGAAGTAACAGTAACACTATTATTTCCTTTAATCGCGTTATTATAACCAGTAACTTTCATTGTTAACTTTTGGATTGTTAAATCTTTCGTGGTGTGAATGCCATTATTGTAGTTACCAGTAATAACAAGTGTTCCACTTCCTTTAAGTTTTAAATCACAATCAGCGTAGATTGCTCCTTCTCCAAGTGTGTCTGTATCCACTGTTTTAGCGCTTCTTTTGTCATTGATTGCGTTTTCTGTATCCTTTTTAGCGGATATTTCAACTTTATCTGCACTAACAGCTTTAATTGGAGAATCTTGGTCATAACTAATCGATGTTCCATTTAACTCAATAACTACTTCATCGGTTTCAGGAGCGTTTACAAGAATTTGGCCTTCAAGTTTGCCACTTAAGGTATATGTACCACCAGTAGACAAAGTGTAAATGTTATTACTTTTTGAATATGTACCATCGCTTGTAGCA
>CAMOSZ010000066.1:0-8730 GCA_946625285.1 uncultured Caryophanales bacterium
AAACTTCGTTATTCAATCAATAATAAAGGATATGTCACTGTGGATATGGATAAATATGAAGACACTACAAACTACACTTATTACTTTAAAAATCTAAAAAGTGGTGATGATGTTAAATATTACATCACCGCAGTAGATAAAGGTTCACATAGCAGTGTTGATCCAACATGCGGAGAGTTAGATCCACATCACTTCGTAATTGAATAAAAAAGAACTGGTTAATACCAGTTCTTATTTGTTTTACTTAAGTAATTCTTTTTTCTTTGCATCAAATTCTTTTTGAGTAATTATTTGAGCATCTAGTAACTCTTTATATAAAATAAAAACCGGAACAACATCAATTCCGGTATATCTTATGCAGTTGGTAGCTGAGGACGGATTTGAACCGCCGACCTTAGAGGTATGAACTCTCTGCTCTAGCCAACTGAGCTACTCAGCCATTTAATGGTGGATCTAAAGAGACTCGAACTCTCGACCCCCTGAATGCAAATCAGGTGCTCTCCCAACTGAGCTATAGACCCATTTCTAATTTCTTTTCGAGAAACTAGCAATAGTGATTATATACATTTATCGTTTTTATGACAATAATTATTTATTTAATTATAGTTCCTTGATGATATAATAACTTTGCCGTCGCGATGGTTAACTATGAACCAGGTCAGGACAGGGATGTAGCAGCCTTAAATACCTTAATCATGTGCGGCGGTTTTATTTTATGAAGAAAAATATTCATGAACATTTTATGTCTATTGCCCTCAAGGAAGCTGAGAAAGCATCTTTTAAAGATGAAGTTCCTATTGGCTGTGTCATCGTTAAAGATAACAAAGTTATTTCTAAAGGACATAATAACCGTGAGAATAAAAAAGATGTTTCCTCTCACGCGGAGATGGAAGCAATTAGGAAAGCAAATAAAAAGTTAGATAATTGGAGACTTGTCGATTGTGATTTATATGTCACGATTGAGCCGTGCATCATGTGTATGGGAGCAATATATCAATCTCATATCCGTCATGTCTATTATGGTTCTAAAGACCCTAAAGGTGGAGCGATTGAATCTTCGCTTAACTTCCTAGATATAAAAAATTTGAACCATTATCCAGAAGTCACCGGTGGTGTACTTGAAGATGAGTGTTCAAAAATTATTAAAGATTATTTTAAAAATAAAAGAATGAAGAAATAACTACTCGTCTTTATATTCACGAGGAGAGAATAAGAGCTTGTCGATTAATAATCCACCAAGCTTTTTATTTGCGATATAAAGTGGATAAGAAATAACTGCGTAACCCAAGATAAATAAACCTTCTTCTAGAGAAATTTTCTTATAGAAGGCAAACTGAGCGTTAGGTCCTAAATGCGCGATTTCATAATTAAAGATACCGGTAATCGCGTTACCATAATGAGAGGCTCCATATTCAATCATTCCAGTACCGTACACTGTAAAGAATTCTGGAATAAGCCATAAGACTAAAATTACTAATCCTAAGGTGCACCCAAATAACACTTTTCTAAACTTAGTGAATGGACGACAATTTTCAAAGAAAATTATGAAACCTGATATAGTGATGCATATGCTCATTACTGTGGTCCAACCAAAATTAACCATTTCGCCATCAGCGAATTTAGGATTCATATCTAAGATGTTATAAGAACCAAATTTGGTGACTTGAGTAATTAGGAAATATAAGAAAATAAGAACGACAGGAATAAACATATATAAGCCTGCAGTTAAGGCAGCTTTAACAACATTCTTATAGAAGTCACCTTTAACTCTTGTTTTATCTGGTTCAAGAGCGACAAAGACTGAGGCAATACCAGTAACAAAGATATTAACAACAGACATAACTGTTGGTTCGATAATATGAGATACACCTAAGAACATTGGGAGTAATGTGATAAAAAGCCATAAGAAATCTTTCATCACGAATAATGTGGAAGATCTTTGGATATTATTAACAACACGTCTTCCTTGGAAGACAGCTTCTTTCATATTTGAGAAGTTGGAATCTAATAAAATTAGATTAGCGACGTTTTTAGTCGCGGCCGCTCCATTAGCTAAAGCGATTGAACAATCAGCTTGTTTGAAAGCAAGTAAGTCATTAAGTCCATCACCTGTAACTCCAACAGTTCTCCTGTTCTTTTTAAGAACTGCAATAATATCTGCTTTTTGGTCTGGGTTAACTCTACCAAATATAGAGTTGTTCATCACAATTTCTTCTAAGTCATCTTTATCAGTGACTTTGCTCATATCAATAACTTTATCCCAGTTAGCGATACCAGATTGCTTTGCAATGTAACTAACTGTGCCAATATTATCACCAGAGATAACTTTAATATCGACATCATTTTCTCTAAACCATTCCATGGTTGGTTTAACTTCTGGTCTAATCGTGTCTCTAATGATAAACATTGCAACATTGCTTCTTTTGCCTGGAAGTTTATCTTCGTTTGTGAAGTTCTCACCTATTTTTGCTAATAAGACAACTCTTAAACCATTTTTAGCGTACTCGTTAACTCTACTAAGAATGGTTTGGTCTCCAGTAATATATTCAGGAGCGCCTAAAACATACCAACCTAATTCTTTAAATTTAACTGCAGAATATTTTCTTGCGCTTGAGAATTGAACTGTATCTTCAATTTCATATGACTTGGTTTTGCCAAATCTATTTTCTAACGCGGTTGAAGTTTGGTTTGTGGCCTTAAAGGCAAATAAATATGAACTGATTAATTTTTCTAAATCTTCATCTTTTATTGATTTATCAATAATTTCAAATGATTCCACTGACATAGTGCCATCAGTTAAAGTGCCAGTTTTATCTAAACATAAAGTGTCTACTCTAGAGAGTAATTCCACTGAATATAAGTCTTGGGCTAAAGTTTTATTTTGGGCGAGTTTAACAACCCCCGTAGCCATAGCAACAGAAGCTAAAAGAGCCATTCCACAAGGAATCATATAGGCAACAGTCATGCCACTATATTTAACTGATTCACCGAAAACGGATCTTTCTCCCCAGTATCCTGGGAAGATATTAGTTTCACCATTAACGTTATGGAGCATTTCATTTAAGAAAACGACTAACGCTAATGGGATAGCAATAAACGCCATTGTCTTAATGATTTTCTTAATGGCAATCATTAATTTGGATTTTGGTTGTTTTGCTAATTTAGCTTTATTTTCAATAGACTGGATATAAGTATCGTTACCAATCTTATCTGCTCTAATGTAATTAGTGCCGCTGACAACAAATGATCCAGCGTATAATATTTCGCCTTTACTTTTTTTAACAGGAACAGATTCTCCTGTAAGGAGGGATTCATTTACTTCAATGACATCGGTGCCTAAAATAATTCCGTCTACTGGAATTTGATCTCCAGGAGAAAGACAAATCACATCATCTAAAACAATTTGAGAAGGAAGGACAGGAACTAGTTCCCCACCTCTTCTAACAATGTTTTTACTATCACTAAGAAGTTTGAGTTTATCAACTGTCTTCTTTGACTTGATTTCTTGAATAGTGCCAATAAGTAAATTACAAATAATGATTCCGAGGAACATTAAGTTTGTAACAATTTTTGGTCCTACAACCGCTAATAAGATTGCGGCAACTGCAAACATTAAAATATTAAAGAATGTAAAAATGTTTCCCAAAATAATTTGGGTATAGCTTTTATTAGTTGGACTTTTAGCGACATTAACTAATCCGTGTTCAATACGGGAGTTAACTATTTCGTTATCTAATCCAGTTTCTATAGATGGTTCATATCTAACGATATTGGTAACTTCTTTGCTTCTCTTTTTCATTAATAATAGTTTTACATTTTTGACTAAAAAAGTAAAAACAATAAGGTGATAGATAAGTTTTTTGGACACTGACCAAACAAGGTAATATAATAGTAATGACTATTAGATAAATAAATATATTTATAGGAGCAAGAAAATGAAGATCAATCCAAAAGTTAGTAAGGCCTTAAAAGAGAATAGACCAGTTGTTGCTCTTGAAAGCACAATTATTTCTCATGGTATGCCATACCCAAAAAATGTTGAGACTGCTTTAAGAGTGGAGGAAGTTATTAGAAGCCATGGTGCCGTTCCTGCCACCATTGGAATTATTGATGGAGAACCAATCGTTGGTATGACTCCAGAAGAAATTGAACAATTTGGTAAAAGAAAGGGAGTTCTTAAAGTTTCTAGAAGAGATCTTCCTGTTGTATATGCAAATAAATTGTGGGGTGCAACCACAGTTGCCACTACAATGATTATTGCTAATCAAGCAGGTATAGAAGTATTCGTTACTGGTGGTATTGGTGGAGTTCATAGAGGTGCTCAAGAAACATTTGATATTTCTGCGGACCTTCAAGAATTGGCTAAAACCAATGTTACAGTTGTTTGTGCTGGTGCAAAAGCAATCTTAGATTTACCTTTAACCCTTGAATATTTAGAAACAATGGGTGTTCCTGTTTTAGGATATAAAACAGAAGAATTACCAGCGTTCTATAATTCACATTCAGGATTAAAAGTTGATTATAAAGTTAATGACGCTTGTGAAATGGCAAAGATCATTAAAGCAAAAAGAGATAACAATCTCGTTGGTGGAATTCTTTTAACTAACCCAATTCCAACTGAATATGAAATGCCAAAAGATGTCATTGATAATGCGATCAATACCGCTCTTAAAGAGATGGATAAACAAGGCATTAAAGGAAAAGAATGCACTCCATTCTTACTCAAGACTATTGTTGAACTAACTGGAGGAGACTCCTTAGAAAGTAACATTAGACTTGTATTAAATAACGCTGCTGTAGGTAGTGAAGTTGCTAAGGAATATTGCAAAATTAAATAAATATGAAAACCGAACACGCTTTAGCTTTAGCATTAAAAGACATGATGGCGCATCAACCAATTGATACCATCTCTGTTTTAGAATTGTCTAAGAAATGTGACATCAGTAGAAAGACCTTTTATTATCATTATCACGACATCTATGACTTGCTTGCTCAAGTGTTTTTAGAGGAAAAAGTGGTGGGCGCCACTAACGCTGAAAACTATACATCACTAATCGAATGTGTTTTTACCTACTATAAGCAAAATGAAGCATTTATAAACGCTACCATTAATAGTGCTGGTAAAGAGCTCTTTTATGAGTTCATCTATAACGTGTTCTATACATCTGGACTTAGATTCATTGCGAAGTTAGATGTTGATAAAAAACTCACTTTAACAAATAGAAAATCCATTGCGAGATTTTATGCGTATGGATATGGAAATTCTACAGTGTATTATTTGTCAAATTATAGAAACAAGACACTTAATGGATTAATTAACAGTTTTAGCTTTATCGAGCCTAAAAACTTCGAAAAAAATGTCCAAAAGGCAATCAAAAGCGCGGAGAATGTATGAAAAATTTTGAATTTTACACACCTACAAAAATTTTCTTTGGTCAAGGAAGAGAAAATGAAATTGGCCAAATTTTAAGTGAAAGAAATGCGCATAAAGTTCTTATCGTTATTGGCAAAGGTTCGGTTATTAAAAGTGGATTACTTGAAAGAGTTGTTTGCTCTTTAAATCAAAGCAAAATCGAATACGTAATTCTTCAAGGAGTAAGAGCAAATCCAACTTTTGATCTCGTTCGTGAAGGAATTAAACTCGTTAGAGAAAATAGCATTGATTATATCCTACCAATCGGTGGTGGAAGTGTCATTGATACCGCTAAATGTATTGCGGTTTCTTATGATTATGAAGGTGATATTCGTGACTTTAATGCACGTAAGGTTACACCATCCCATGCTTTACCAATTGGAGTTATTTTAACTATCTCAGCAGCAGGTAGTGAAATGTCTAGTTCTTGCGTTGTTCAAGATGATGAAACAATGATGAAGAATGGATTCAATAGCGACTTTAATAGACCTGCCTTTGTTATTGAAAACCCAGAACTTACTTATTCAGTTAGTAAAAAACAAACTGCATATGGCATTGTTGATATTGCTATGCATTCACTAGAAAGATATTTCTATCAAAGTGAAGAATATGAACTCGCTGATGATATCGCTTTAGCGGTTATTAAAAATGTTTTTGATGTCGGACTATTATGTTTTAATAATCCAACCAATTATGAATATCGCGCTAAGATCATGCTTGATAGTAGCTTATCTCATAATGGCATCACTCATATTGGAAAAGGCTTCTCAATGCCTGTTCACCAATTAGAGCATGCATTAAGTGGTTTATACCCTAATATTGCTCATGGCTTAGGCTTAGCGGTCCTTTGGCCAGCGTGGGCAAAGTATTATTACAAATATGATTTAGATAAATTCGCTAAATTAGGTGAAGTGGTGTTCTCCATCCATATGGATGATAAAGAAAAAGCCGCTTTAGAAACTATTGAGAGAATTCAAAAATATTTTGATGAGTTAGGTATGCCTAGAACCTTAAAGGCCCTTGGCCTAAAGGAAAAGGATATTAACTCACTTGTAGAAATTGCATCAAGAAAGGGCACAAGAGTTATCGCACATCATTCAAAAGATATTGATGAAGAAGTGATGAGAATTATATATAATTCCTGTATGTGTTAATCGTTATGAAAAAAGAAAGTATTGTTAGTATCCTTATTTATTTATTAGTGTTTGCCGTCGCCATTATTTATGGTTTTACTGTTTTGCAAACACATTTTGCTAATTCTTCATTTAAAGAAGTGTGGATGTACGCGCTTTATATTGTTGTTTCAGTTATTGCCGGAGTGCTTGCGTCTGGTTTATTAACTGAGATGGGTCACCTTTTGGGTGCTAAAGCAGGTGGATATAAAGTTGTCTCATTCTGCTTATTCTATTTCACAATCTACGTTGATAAGACTGGAAAAACAAAATTCAAAATGAGTGGTTATGATGGTTTAACTGGTGAAACAAAAATTATCCCTAACTATGAAAAGAAAGAGAAACCAAACCCATATCCATTCTTATTGAATGGAACAGTCTTTAATATTGCTTGGATTGTCGCATGCCTTTTCTTATTCTTCACATACAAGAATATTGCTGGCGTTGAATCTGATGTTGCCTATTTCTTCTTAACATGCGCAGTTATCAATTCTTTAGCGCTTGTTTATAACATCATCCCTGCTAAATTTGATTCAATGACAGATGGATATCGCTTATCTCAAATCAAAGGTGATGTAGTTGCGTTTAACGAAAGACTCGCTGCTGAAAATGGTGGTGTTATTCCTGAAAATAAAAAAGACGATAGTAGTGAAGAAACTATCAAGAAACCCCTTAAATTCATTCCAGAAGTCGCTTTTAATGAAATCTTTGACTTATTAGTAAAGAAAGATTATGACGCTGTATTTAATAAGGTTGAAGAAATCAATTCTCATGAAAAAGAATGTTCAAATAAACTCTTATTAGAAGCGAAGAGCCAATATATCTATGCTTATATCCTTTCTAAAGATCCTAAAGAGGTAGAAGAGTACTACGAAAAAGAAATCCCATTCTCATTAAGAAAAGATTTCTCAAATGATAATTCAATGCCAGTCATTAGAACATATTTATTGCTTGCTGGATTATTAGAGAATTCACAAAGCGAAGTTATGCTTTCCTTGGGAAAGGTTGTTAAAGCTTATAGAAACGTTCCTAATAATAGAAAGCACCAAGAATTAACATTGTTTAATGAAACACTTGATAAGATTATTGAGGCTCATCCTAAATGGGAAGAAATCAATAACTACAAGTTATATGAATAACACCTTCGGGTGTTTTTTTCTTACATAGTATCAAAAAATATTTATTAATAAGCGAAACATTTTTATAATATCCTATGAACGAGGTTATATATGAAAAAATGTTTAGTTTGTAACAAGGAATTTGACGATGATTCCTTATTTTGTCCTGAGTGTGGAACAAGATTAGTTTCAAATGATACTTGTCCTAAATGCGGCAAGGAAGTTAAACCAGGAGAAAAGTACTGTCGTCATTGTGGCAAGAAGATTGAAAGAATAAGAATGTGTCAAGATTGTGGAATCGAAGTTGATGATGAAACATTGTATTGCCCAAAATGTGGTTCAAAAATTCCTGATGATGGTTTTATTTTAAATTCATCTAAATCACATTCGAAAAATAATAAGGTTGACGAAGCTAGAGAGCAAAAACCAGTTAACAAAGTTGTAACTTATATATTCGTTAGTTTGTTTGCGACAATTTCATTACTTTTTATCATTGGAATGTTTGGTGACTTTTTAAAAGCAGATGGACTATTTGGCGGTACAAAGAACATCGGCTATTTTTATGGTGAAGGAGCAAGCAATTTAAGCTCTACATACAATCAATACACTTATAAAGAACACTTTGCTTTTTCGGTTATCGAATTTGTTATTAGTAACATTGCCTACTTTGGTGGATTAGTTGGACTTACTATTTCTCTTATCTTTATGATTAGAAATTTAATTAAGTCTGCCTTCCTTAAGGAAAATATTAAGCGTAAACCAATTGTTGGACTTGTCGTTAGTGTTCTTCCTTATTTATTAGTAATATCTGCCCAAAACTTTGTATCCGCTAGTGGTGGTGGTACAACCGAAAAAATGACTTATGGTTGGGGAACAACTATGTTAGTTGTTGGAGTATTACTAATGCTATGCACTTTACTTGCCCATAACATAGTTATGAGTAAGAAGAGTGTCAAACAAATTATTGTCACTTCTTTAAAGGGAATTGCACCTATTTTTGTTGCAATAATTGTTATGTTTGGCATGA
>CAMOSZ010000067.1:0-11843 GCA_946625285.1 uncultured Caryophanales bacterium
CAATGCCTTTAGATGAAATCAAACACAAAGTCGATATTGGTGAATTCACTATCGCGAAAAAGTTTGAAAGATAATCTATAACTTAAATTTGAAATCGCAGTTACTGCAGTGGTACTCAAATCCACTAGAAACCATCTTGTGGTCACATCTAGGACAAATGCCACTCTCAATCGCATGAGCGATTTCTTTTTTTATCTCTTCGTTTATTTGTTTTAGATATCCAATATTCTCAATGTGTTCTTTTTTAGAGATATCACTCTTTTGAGATTTGATTGTTTTATATATTTCATTTATCTCTTCTTTAGTTAATTCTTTTTGATATGGATATGAATCTATAAATAACTTCAAGTCTTTGAGATTGATAACATTTTCATCTCCAATATATGGAGCGTTATTTTTCACAAATACAACAACTGGAATAACTTCGTATTTGCGTTTCAGTATTTTACTCACCACAAAAGCGTGAGACTTATTTTGTTTAAGTGGATTAGAGATTCTTGTTCTCTCTCCTTTTATTTCTTTTAGCCAAAATGGCTCTCCGGTATTTGAGATTATTTTCCCAAAGTAGTTTTTTGTTTCAATAATAAAAACTCCATGAGGATGAATTAAGATATGATCCACTTGATGAGTCATTTCTGTTTTCTCATTTAAGAAGGTAATATCGTTAATAACCTTATGATATTCCTTAATTCCTGTTAATTTTTTCCTGACAAAAGCCTCGCCTTTGTCGCCTCTAGACCTTGTTGACATACCTTTATTATTATATCTCTTCCGCAACCAATATTTGCGTTTTTGCAAAGCACAATTGGTAGAAGGTCCACTATTTTAGTAATATTATTATCGTGTAGTTGGAGGAAAACATATGACTATCAAACTCGCAAATCGATTAACAGAATTAAGAAAAGAACATGGTTACTCACAAGAAGAACTTGCTGATAAATTAGGCGTCTCACGTCAAGCAGTTAGCAAGTGGGAAAGAGCGGAAGCTTCACCAGATACAGATAACTTAATTGAACTCGCACGCATATACGGTGTTTCATTAGATGAATTATTAGAGTTCAATAAAGAGCAAGCTGAAACAAATAAGAAAGGTGTTGCATCTGCCACCGTTGAAGATAACGAAAGCGGTAAAAAACTTCATATCGATATCAACTTGCCAAAAGATGATGACGATGACGATGATGACGATGATGAAGATGATGAAGACTGCACAAAAGGAAATCATTACTTCAAAGACACAAACAAAAAAGAAGAACCTAAATCATTAGGAGAACTTATCTCTTCTTTAGTAACAACATTCTTGGTTGTAATAGCCTACGTTGTATTAGGAACATTATTCAACTTATGGCATCCATTATGGATTATGTTCTTATTAATCCCACTAGTCCCATCTTTCTTTAACGCTATCGCTAAAAGAAAAATGTCACGCTTTGCGTGGCCAGTCCTAGTTACAATTGTCTTCTTAACAATTGGATGTCTATATGGATTATGGCATCCTATGTGGGTCGTATTCTTAACTATTCCTGTCTATTACGGAATTGCTGAAATAATCGAGAAATACAAAAAAGACCATAATAAATAAGCAAAATAAAACCATCAGTTCATTATGAAGCGCTGATGGTTTTTATTATTCTAATAAAGTTTATGAGTTAAGCTCTCATATTCTTGATAGAGCTTTAAACAAGCTTTTCTATCTAATTCGATGACGAGTTTTTCTCTTTCACCTGGTTGTTGCATTTGATAGAACTTTGCGTCTCTAAATCCGATTTGTTCGGTATCAAAGATATTACATCCATAATATACCTTATCAATGTTTGCCCATAAAATCGCAGACATACACATTGGGCAAGGTTCACCGGTTGTATATAATTCACATCCAGTTAAATCAAATGTTTTTAATTTTTTACACGCTTTATGGATAGCCATCATTTCACCATGGCATGTTGGATCATTATTTTTTAATACTTCGTTATGTCCTTTTCCGACAACAACTCCATCTTTAACAATAACTGCACCAAATGGTCCACCATGTTGGTTTCTAATACCTTTTCTAGCTTCATTAATAGCCATTCTCATGTATTTGTTCATTACGTATACCTGCTTTCTTAATAATTTTATCTTATTTACTCTCTTTTTTCGATTTCCATTTCAAATAAATACGTTGATAATAATCTTTCCAAGTCTTAAGCAGCACCTCTTCATTATAGAAATCAGAAACGAATATTGAGTTATTAACTTGTTCGTTATAGTAGGTTGCATCATTTTTGAGTTTTTGCAGTTCTATTGAAAATTCTTCAACGTTATTTCCTTTTGCGTATTTAGAGAAAAGAATTGGTTTATAAAGATCTAAATCTCTAAGCAAGAAAGGTTTATGAACATTAGCGATTTCTAAAATTGTCATTGGGAATAATTCCATGTATGAAGGCATAAAAAGTACATCACACATATTAAATACTTCATTCATGTATTGTCTGTCTATAATTGGAATATGCACCATATTTTGAGGTAAATTTTCAAATAATTTCTTATATTTTCGATATCCGTGCATGATTCTTCCAAAAGAGAATCCTCCAACCCAAATAAAGAACATTTCAGGATTTTGTATCGCTGTGTTAACAAAATCATCAATTCCTTTTCTTGTTTGGATTTGTCCACAACCTAAAACAACAAATTTATCTTTTGGAACATTATATTTATCTTTAATTTTATCGATTTCTTCTTCATCTAGAATCCTAAATTCTTCATGCGAGACATAATTTGGAATATAGGTTATCTTTTCGCTTGGTATTCCTAGGTCTTCTAAATCCTTTTCAAAACAAGGATTTACCACTACTAGTTCATCTGCTTTTCGATAGTAAGAATTCACATAACTATCGAAGATTTTTTCTGCTAATTTTGGTAATTTGATACTCTCATGGTTCTTAGAGGGAATGAAATGAACATAGACAACATTAAGATGTTTTTTATTCATTCTCATTCTATAAGATGGGTGAACACTATGGATGTGATAGATATCAAAATCACTTTTTCTCGAATTAATCTCAACATCAAAATCACTAATCTTTCGAATTAGCGATACTTGTTCACGATATGCACTAGCAACCCCTTGGCCCTTTGCAACCTCAGCCTTGCTGAGCATATTTATTCGGATTTTCATAGCATTAATAATTGTAAGAGTCTTTCTCTAAAAAAGAAACTATTTAATTTATGAAGACAAGTATCTTATAATTTAGATACTTTTTGAATATAAAGGAGGAAAAGTAAGTGTTAAGTAAGAAATTAGCTATCGAAGTTCTTAATGAAATGCTTTCCACAGGCGCTGATTACGCTGAAATCTTCTATGAAGATAGTCATGCATGTTCAGTGGCGATTGAAAACGGCAAAGTTTCATCAAGTTCTTACAATATTACTTCAGGTGCAGGCCTTAGACTCTTGAAAGAGAATAGATCAGTTTATGGTTTCACATCTGATTTAACTAAAAAAGGCCTACTTGATTTAGCAAAATCCTTAAATAAGTCATTTAATGGTGAAAGATTAATTACTGTTAATAAGTTAGAAATGATTAGAGGCAAAAATAGAAGTCCAATCATTCATAGTTATGATGATATCCCTCTCGAAGATAAAATTGATTTAGTTAGAGAAGGCATATCTGAAATTGAATCATTAAAAGATCCACATATCGTTAGATATATTGGTCAATTTGCTAATAACCATAGAGGAGTTACAATTTATAATTCCAAAGGAAAATGGTTCTCTAGAGATACAGAATTTGCTCGTTTAGTCTATTCCGTAGTTGTTGCAGATGAAAACGGAATGGAAACAGGATTTGAAGGACCAGGATGCCAAATGGACATGAGCTTCTTCAAAGACAAAGCCAAACCAAGAGAAGTTGCTAGAAAAGCCGCAAAAACTGCTTTATTAATGCTCACCGCAAAAGAATGCCCATCTGGAAAAATGCCAGTTGTTATTGGTAATGGTTGGGGTGGTGTTTTATTCCACGAAGCATGTGGACACCCACTTGAAGCAAGCGCAGTGAGTAAAGGATTAAGCTATGCAACAGGTAAAGAAGGACAAATGATTGCCTCTCCACTCGTTACCGCAGTTGATGATTCCACTATTCCAAATGAATGGGGATCAATTGATATTGATGATGAAGGTAATCCAGGTACAAAACGTATCCTCATCAAAGATGGAGTTCTTAAAGACTTCATGATTGATGACTTCAACGGTAGAAGAATGAATAGAGAAGGTAATGGTTCTTGTCGCAGACAAAACTATAAATATTGCCCAACCAGTAGAATGAGTAATACCTATATCGATAATGGTAAATCCACTCCAGAAGAAATTATCGCTGCTACTAAGCTTGGTTTATATACAGTCGGATTTAATGGCGGAAGCGTTGATCCAACCACAGGTGAATTCAACTTTGGTTGTTCAGAAGCTTACATTATTAGAGATGGCAAAGTTTGTGAACCAGTTAAAGGCGCAACCTTAATTGGAAAGGGTGAAGAAATCCTTAAAAAGATCGATATGGTTGGTAATGACCTCGCATTTGGACAAGGAATGTGTGGCGCAGCAAGTGGCTCAATTAGAACAAACGTTGGTCAACCTACTTTAAGAATTAGTGAAATTACTGTTGGTGGTAGAGGAGGAGAATTAAAGTAATATGAAATACGATAAGTTTTTTGCTCTTGCTAAAGAGGCAGGAATTACTGATTGTGAACTCTCCTTCACAACTTCTACATCGTTAGAAATCTCTTTATTCCATGGTGAAATTAACAATTATTCATCCAACAGTTCATCTAGTTATTTAGCTAGAGGAATTTATAAAGGAAAAATGGGTTCCATCACTAGTGACGTCTATAACAAAGACTCCGCTGAACTATTTGTTAAAAAGATTATTGAGAACGCATCAGTTATTGAAAACGATGATCCAGTATTTATTTTCAAAGGTAGTGAAAAATATCGCAAAATTAATACTTTCAACAAGGATTTAGGAAAAATTTCACCAGAAATTAAGCTCAATAAGCTTTACGAATTAGAAAAGAAAATTAGAGAATTAGATTCACGAATCATTGAAGTTGAAGCTGTCGGATATGAAGAATCTTCTTCCACAAGCACAATCTTAAATAGCCACGGATTAAAGCTCACTCAAAAGAATAATAACTACGTCTATTATGGCGCTTCAGTTGCTAAAGAGGGCGAACAAGTTAAAACTGGATTTGATTTATTCTTAGACAACGACTTTAATAAGTTTAACGTCGATGAATTAGCAAAATCTGTCGTTAAAGAATCTACAAGTAAGCTCGGTGGACATCAATGTGCATCAGCAACCTACAAAGCAGTATTATCTCAAGACGTTGTTAAATCCTTTATGTCGGCATATATCTCTAGCGCTGTCGCTGAAGATGTCCAAAAGAACTCTTCATTATTTGTTGGTAAACTTGGACAAAAAGTTGCTTCTAGAAAAGTAACCATTGAAGATAAGCCATTAGCAAAAACAATCTTTGCAAAAGGCTTTGATGATGAAGGCGTTGCCACTAAGAACTTAACAATCATTAAAAATGGTACACTCCAAAGCTATTTATATAACTTAACCACTGCCGCTAAAGACAAAGTTGAATCTACAGGACATGGAGTTGTCGGCGGGGGAAGCAAAGTTGGTACCACTACTTGGTACTTAGAAATGAAAGCTGGCAAGAAGTCTTTAGATGAACTCTGCAAAGAAGTTGATAATGGAGTTTATATTACTGAAGTAAGTGGCTTACACGCAGGATTAAACCCAAGAAGTGGCAACTTCTCACTTCTATCAACCGGATTCATGATTGAAAATGGAAAAATCACTCATGGATTAGATATTATTACCGTTTCTGGAAACTTAGTTGAATTATTTAATTCAATTACCGAAGTCGGAAGCGATTCTAAAGAGTTCGCATCTGCGATTAAATGTCCTTCAGTAATCGTAAAAAAGATTGCTGTTTCCGGTAAATAAAATGCTAAAAGAAAGCAGGTTTACCTGCTTTTTTAATTGCTGCAAATTTTAATATTATCTACATTCAGATTGGTGTGCGAATTTAGGGTAAATAATCTAAAGTAGTTACAATGTGTATAGTTGAAGCTCGATGCGCTTCCACTTTGGAATACGCTAAATGGAATAGTTACTTTATTCCAGCCTTCTCTTGTTATTATGTTTTTGATTTCACAATAGATTTCCTGGCTGTCGCACATGCCACTTGAAGTCAATTCAACAACTACAACGTCACCAATCTTAGATAAGTCAGTGCAATAAAAGTCGAAACTAACTGATCCGCTCGAATAAGAACTAATGTTGAGCGGATTAAAGTGTAAAACAAATTCTTTGTTTGTTGTTCCCAGTGACGACCAACTATGTGAATCGAAGCTAGAATTATCTGATAAACATACTCCTTCTGCGTTTGTAGTATCTTCACAATTTGAAAGCACAATTGTATTTGATACAGGAGTTTCATACAAAAATTCAATATCATCGATGCAATATGTGCAGTTGGAGTTAAGAGCAAAAAAGCGGAAATAGTTACATTTTGTCGGATCGAAAGAATCAAGTGAACCGCTTTGTTTATCAGTCGCTATTTTCACAATAATTTCATTCCAACCAGTTACTTGAATTTGAGAAATGATATCGAATGTAATTTCTTCATAATCGCACATGCCACTTGATGTAAATTCAAAATAAGAAATGTCTCCTTTTTTAGTAATATCACTGCAATATAGATAGAAACGTATATAGCCAGAATCCATAATAGAAGACATATTAAAGTTCCCAAAAGTAAATATTATTTCTGGGTTTATTTTGTCGTTTGCCTTCCAACTATAGAACCTAGAGTGTTTTACTCCTGAATAGCGGCTTGCTCTAAACAAATTCTTATTTCCTTCACAGTTAGTTAAAGTATAAACGTTTAAAGAATTAGGCAGTTCTTCATTCAGGTCTTGAGTATTGATGTCTGAATCGTAATGAAGTTCTCTCTTGTTTCTAAAGTCCATGCGTCCATACATCTTCAGGTGTCCTAAATATCGCATAAAAGATTTTCCAAACACTCTCAATGTGTTGATGATGGTAACATCTCCATTTAAGATGGAATAACAACACTTATTATCTTTAAGATAATCAAGAGATGTATTTATAGCAAGAACTGTCGAATTGTTAGTGTATAAAAGCATTTTAACGGCGTACGAGAAACAATTAACAACTAACTCACTTTGAGAAAAGATGATTTCAATCATGGTCGAGTGGTTTCTTGTTAATTCTCTTACAGTCTCTAATTTGTCTGGGAACCTTTCAAAGAACCAGTAATCTTGTAGTTCGTCCACATAACTTTTTGCAACAGATGCTAAAGAGCTGCGAGACAAGAAACTTAAATTAGTTAAACAGTTGATTATTTTCCCGCTTGTTCCTGCTTTGATAAATGTTGAGTAACAACAGCCAAAGCAATATTTAACATAATGTCCTTCGCTATTAGAGAAATCAAATCCGTTAAACAAATATGCCATCTCCATATTAAGCGCAAAGCAATAATTACCATTTGCTTTCACTCCATATGAAGCGTCGTAGTCGTTTCTACTCAACAATGATATTGCATCTGGAATATTAAATTTAGGACAAGCTATCCGTATTCCGTTTATACCTGAGTAATCGCCAAGTTCAATACAGTTTCCTGATGTTTGATAAAACACAAATCTAACCAAGAAATTTAGATTCTCGTGTGCTTGGGAACGTGCAAAACAATTACCAAAAGATGTAAGCATTACATTATCAGGCACAACAATGGTGTTATCCATTCTATAAACACCATTTTTAAGAACAACCACTCCTCCATCGTTTAATGTGTTTAAAATGCTATTTAAAGCAACACTTGAATCAAATGTTCCCGTGCTATCTAAATCATTAATATAGTAGAGGTTGTTTGGAATAATAAATGTGTGTGACAAATCATAGTTAGGCATTGTTGAATCACTAACCACGCCATCTTCTATAATCGTATTCCCATTTCCAAGTATTAAATCATACGAACAAAATGCCAATTTGATCATTCCATATTCAGAAACATTAACAATTGTTCCTAAGTTCGAATGAGAAAACACAGCGCCGGCCGCGTTATATAATTTTTCTGCATAAATGCCAGTTAGACAGTTAATTAGATTAACTTCATAGAGCATTCCCCAAAACGCTTGATAAATTCTAATAGTGTCCTTGCTAAATTTAATACCAATATTTGCATATTCAATATTGATTTTACTTAATAAGTAGTCATCTAAATCACCTAGAGTAATGCCGACCAAATTATCCTTTGTATATCTAGTTAATTTATTTGCATCATTACATCTATATTTGCTCAGTGCATTTGCGTAATAGGAAGGCGATATATTGATATTGCTCCAAAATCCAACATCTGTTTGAATAAATCCACTGATTCCAGAATGCAAAAACGTGCCATAAACATTCTCAATGTTGGCAATTTCTCCGGATCCACTTGAATCAGTAGGACTGTTAATTGAAATGCCATCATATGAGTTAATGAAAAATAAGTTACTTAAATTAGTAGCATCGTTCTTTGTGGAATATATAGTGAATCCATATTTAACAACATTATCAACACTTTGATTTGGATAATAAAAGGTCAAACCATTAATACCTGAGTTCGTTGAAAGAAGAATCTGAGCATCATCTTCAACCGAAACACCAGTATATGTTTTATTGCATAAAAATACGGTTCCATAATCGTTGTTAGAATCAGCCCCTTTGAATTCACCAACGAGCGTAACTCTCTGTGGGATTATTATTTGATTGTTAAGTAAATACTCCCCACTAGAAATGTATAATGTTCCACCACCAAGGCTATTAACATGATTCAGTGCATTTTGAATTCCGACCGAAGCATCGGTATTACCTGTGTTATCAACGTTATATTCCGCCGACGGAATAGTTAAATTCACAGCGATAGGATATTCAAATTGGGCAGGAGTTTTTAATAAATTATTGTTCTGATATTGTAAGATAGATGAACTGTTGGAGAGTAATCGAATATCCTCCTTTGGCTCCACAACAGAATGGTCAAAATTATCTACATTATTTTTAAAATAATTTAGTCCTTCTTCTTTAGGCAAATTAAAACATGACGCGACAAAAAACACTCCAAGTGTCAGCAAAAATTTCGTTTTCATATTTTTATCATACACAACGTAAAACCTGATAAGTAAACCGAAAACAGGCACTCTCACAAAATGCATAATAAATGAAAGGCAATTCACAAAAACTGTGATTATTTTGTTCGAAACATTACTAAATTAGCTATTATTCTGCTGTCTTAAAATTAGTTCGCCAGTTATACTCGTTTTTACTTCTTTTTTGTTTTTTGTGACTTTTTTCTTTTTGGGGGTTTACGGATAAAAAAATTGCTTTATAATAACGATAGTTATGGAAGAAAATAAGAGCGTATTAAAACAGTGGATATTGTCTGCTATCAATCATAGAAGTGCCAAAGAATTAAGAGAAATCTTTGAGACTATCCCTAACATTGATATTGCAGAAGCTATTAGTGATGTAGATGATCCAAAACTACTTCTCTATATTTTCCGTGTGGTCGGAAGTGAATATTCCGCTGAATTCTTTGCAGAACTTTCAAGCGAACAACAAGAAGCTGTTATTAATGTCTTCTCCGATAAAGAATTAATGGAAATTATTTCCGATTCTTACGCTGATGATATCGTTGATACCATTGAAGAAATGCCTGCTAACATCGTTAGTAGAGTTCTTAAAGCATGTCCAAAAGATTTAAGAGGAGATGTTAATCGTCTTCTAAACTATAAAGAAAACACTGCTGGCAGTGTTATGACAACTGAATATATCGAAATGAAAGATTCAGTTACTGTTAAAGAAGCAATCGCTAACATTAGAAAAAATGGTAGAGATGCCGAAACTATCTACACCATCTTTGTTAGAGACAACAGTAGAACCCTTGTTGGTACAGTTCAATTATCAGATTTAATCTTCTCTAAAGAAGATGACGTCTTAAGAGACATCATGGATAAAGACTTTGTTTGCTGCAACGTAAACGAAGACCAAGAAGAAGTTGCTAAGATGTTCAAACGTTACGACTTAACTGCTATGGCAGTTGTTAATAGCGAAAATAAGATTGTCGGTATCATCACCATCGATGACGTCGTCGATATTATGGAACAAGAAGTCAGTGAAGATATCGCTCACATGGCGGCTATTACCGACATGGAAGATCCATATCTTAAGACTCCAATCCTTAGGTTAGTTTTAAAGTGTGTTCCTTGGATTTTAGCATTAATGGTTCTCCAAGTGTTCTCCACAATGATTCTTTCAGGATTTGAAAACGAGATTACCAAATTCGCCATCTTAGCGGTCTTTACTCCATTAATTATGGATGCAGGCGGTAACTCTGGTGGACAAACAACCACAATGATTGTTCGTTCCTTATCTCTTGATGAATTCTCAGGAAAAGATTATGGCAAAGTAGTTCTTAAAGAACTAAGAGTTGCTGCAATTATCGGTGGCATCGTTTCTGTGTTCGCCTTTGGATGGTTAATGTTTGAAATGGGTGTTGGTATTGTTAATACCGATTCTATCTTAGAAAGAATTGCTGTTACTGGTGGTAACTATAACGCATATATGGCAATGATCGCCGCATTAGTGGCCTCTACCTTATTTGTCACAATGATTATCTCCCGTATGGTTGGTTGTTCTCTTCCATTCTTAGCGAAGTTAGTTAAACTTGATCCAGCAGTTATGTGTGGTCCAATCACCACCACAATGGTCGATGTTATTTCATTAATTACTTACTTCCTACTCTGGACACAAATCATTGGTCCACAATTAGGATTTTAAATATTAAAAACCATATAAGAAAAGCCCTGATTTCAACATCAGAGCTTTTTCATTTTGCTTGGTTATAGCTTTATTCAGCTTCTTTGTTTTTGCCCAATACTTGGGAGGCGATTATCGCTGCAATAGCAAACACACCCAATATATAGGTTGCTATACAACTACCACCAACATGAGCCTTCAACATTCCTAATATTGTTTCAACTGAAGAAACCGAGAGGATGGAACCAACGATATAAATAACTAACGACGCTGATAAGACAACTATTGATGCGCGTTGTTTTTCGTTTCCAATTAAACAAGTAGAGACAACAAACATAATGCCAGAAACAAGAATTAGAATATAGCCTGAGATAGCTGTATAAAATTCAGATGGTAACGTTGGGATCGAACCTGAACTAAAAGAAACTAAAAAATCGCGAACGTTGTAGGCAGAATTAATGCTTACGGATAAACTTGATTCATTCCCACCTATAATATGACTCATGCCAAACATAACAATTATTGCAACAAAAATAGGTGCAATTCCCTTTAAAGAAGTGACAATAATTTGTTTGACACTCTTCTTACTCATAACTATGTTATGGGCAAGTAAAGTACATAGCATTAGTAATACTCCAACAACTAGCATAGTTGTTCCCCAACCATAAGTCATTTTTTCGGTTGTGCCACCACCACTAGCGGATACAAAGTTTTGGGCAGATATTACTAATAAATAAGGAAGAACGCTAACGACAAGTCCAATAATTGGTTTGCGATTAATTTCTTCCTTGAGGAAGGCGGACTTAATTAAATTTTTAATCATAAAGATAAGAGAAATAGAAAGTCCAACTAATCCGCCAAAGTAGGCAATGTTACTAATAACAAATTCGATAACCGAAAAAGCAAAGTGTTCTTTATAAGTGTATTGATTGTATGTAGAGCTTAAATTGCTTGCTCCTTCACCATAAAAATAGCC
>CAMOSZ010000068.1:0-9025 GCA_946625285.1 uncultured Caryophanales bacterium
AATTTAGTAAGCGTTACTTCTTATGATTCTCAAAAAATACTAATCTCTTATTCAAATAACCGTGTTAGTAGTGTTTCAAAATACTTCAACTCTACAAAAGTAGAAGAAAATACCTTTTTATATCAGTATTTAAAAACAACAATCACGAATATTTATGGAGTGAAGACATTTATTTCATATAACTCCGATTATGAAGTTACTCAAACTGGAGAAGAAAGCGAAGATGAAGAAGACCCACTTACTATTCACTTAAAGAATATCTTGTCTGGCGAATATGTCTTTTCTCTTACAAACGATTTTAAAGGAAGAGGATATTACTACGGACAATATTGGCCTAATGGTATTTCTCTTAACACTTCAACTAACAACGAAGAAAGCGATTCTAATTATAGTTATTATGAATTAATTAATTATTATGGGGCCAATCATCGGATAAAAGCTCATAAAAAATATTTGGTTTTAGCAACCCTAAAAAAAGAGTCAACAGTATCTTTTGGTGATAGTAGAAAAGCATGGTTAGAAATACATCATCAAAGTGAATATGATGAGATTGATGAAGTGCTGTGCACGATAAACTTTGATTCTTCTTTAGAGGAACAAACTTGTAGTGGGTTCTTTGTTGCACCTAAAGATGAAATGCAAGGAGAAGAATGGTATTACGTTAAAATCTTTTCGAAAGGTTTTTATGATTTTGGTGGAGTTACTTTCTCTAATGTCTTTATTATTGAAGCAGAAAATTTCCAAGTCACATCTCATTATGCAATTAAAGACAGCTTATATAATGCCTCGGATATTGTGCTAGAAAATGAACCAGAACATATTGACATTTTTGATTGGTGTGAATTATCTCAAGATGTTGATGTCTATAACAATATTGAAACAAGATATTCTTTTAAAGATTTAATAAGAAATTATTTAAATATAGACCGAGAAACATTCTTCATCTGGAGCGAAGATTTGCATAAACTTACTTACTCTCCTTATGTCTATCCTTCTACTGAGGGTGGATATTATTTTAGAAATCATAGGAATATCCCGGGTTTAAATACAATCTACGCGAAAAAAACACTCAAAAAACAATACATTGATAATGATGTAGTTAAGGATATTTATTCTTTTACTTACCTCATTAAAGATACAGATATGGATGATGAGGTGATTTATAGATTAGTAACTATCAACCAAATTGGAGATGATACGTATAAAGACACATCGATTTACGATGAAAACTTTAGATTGATTAAAGAAGTTAAGTCGAACGGTGATATTTCAGATTATTTTTATAATTCAGATAATAATTTGGTCAAAGTTGAAAATAGCAATATTAGTGGTGTTGGTCTCTTCCGTAAAAGATATATTTACGATAACAAAAATAGAGTTATTTACGAAAGTGAGTTATCAAGTAGTGATATTGTTTCTAGAGGCTCATCTTATATTAATTCTTCCCTTTCTTTAGTCTCCTCTTATATTGATGAAGCATATAATGTCGAATCACATACATATGATAACTATTATCGATATATCAAAAAGATTGAAAAAGGAGCTTCATCAAACAATCAGGTTTATGGCAATAATCAAATGAGTTCTTTATTTAATCTTCGTATTTTGTGATTGAGAAAAATAATCGCGGAGAATTACATAAATTTAAGATAAGAACAGGTAATACAACTTTTACTGATGCTTATGTAAAAGAGAGAATATTTAGTCTAGGGACTCCCCTTCCAAATAAAGTGAATATATATGGACTTCGATATACATATGATATTTATAATCGATTATATTCTATATCAACTATTACAAATTCAAATAACCCGTTTTATGTAGATGATAGAAAAGCCATATTCTACTATTTCAATTCTCGTCCAGAAGACATAGAGAATATCTCGACAACAATATTTTCAAATGTTAAATCTACTTCAAAGGCTAAGCTATATCGAATTGATGATTTAAATGCTTCAATATGTACTTTCTATAATTATGATTTAGATAAATTGTCTGAGAAAAAAATATCTTATTATGGGACCATTTATTCTTTTAATTACGAATATGATAATTACGATAGATTAATAAGCTATTCAACTACCTTCTCTAGTCTTGAATTTACTACCGAGATTAATTATTTAAATTCTTCTAGTGAACTCATTACAAAAATCGATCATAGAATAAATGATTCAAGTTATGTTAGAGAGCAATATCAATATGATGCACTTTCTAGAATAAACAAAATAGACTCCTATGTCCCGTCTTATTCTTTATATTCCCATTCTTCTAAAGAATATGTTTATTATTCAAAAGATGTAGAAGAAAATAATGAAATAGTTCATTTAGAAAGTCCTTTAATAAAACGAATTGATTATCATAGAACCAAAAGAGTAAAAATCTTGAATAATGTTTATCTCCCATCATTCCGGTTTGATTATTCAACTTATCTAACCTATGACAATAAAGGCAATATCACTTCAATTAAAAGAGGAGATCAAGAACAAGTAGATTCCTCTACAGGAGCAAATTATCTATACGATATTAATAATCGTTTAATTAGAGAAGATAACTATGAATTAGATGAGACTATTAGATATTTTTATGATGATAATGGAAATATTACTTCTATTACACATTCACCCCTTAATAGTGAACAAGTATCGTCTACTGAAACATATTTATATGATTCTCATTATAAGGATTTGCTTACTTCTTTCGGTGGTAACTCAATAACTTACGAAAACTTTAATCCAACTTCTTATAATGGATATTCGTATTCTTGGATACATGGACGTTTATTAGACTCAATTACTAACTCTTCTCTCGGTTTGACTATTAATAATACCTATAACCATCAAGGAATAAGAGTTAAAAAGGTTGTTAATAATGTTACTCATAAATATTTCCTTGATGATAAAAAGATCGTTAAAGAAGAGGTGCTGGATAGTAATAACAATGTCCTTTATGATTTAACGTTCTTCTATGGAAACGAAGGAATAATTGGATTTAGAAAAGACAGTACTTTCTATCGATATGAAAAGAATGTCTTTGGAGATATAGTTGCTATTTATCAAAGTTACAACTTACTAGCGAGATATGTTTATGATGCTTATGGCAATCAACGTGTCTTTGATGGTAATGATAATGAAATAACATATAGTAGTAACCCTACTCATGTAGCGTTTATTAATCCATTTAGATATCGTGGCTATTATTATGATAACGAGACTAATCTATATTATTGTTTATCTCGTTACTACAATCCAGAGTGGAGAAGATGGCTAAATATAGATGACATTAACTATATTGATGTCGATCATATTGACGGACTCAATTTATTTGCTTATTGTTTAAATAACCCAGTGATGAATATTGATCCTGAGGGGACAAGTGTATTATTGTCTTTGCTGATCGCCTTTGGCATTGGCGCTTTAGCTGGAGTAGCTAGTCAATTTACAGTAGATATAATTCATGGAAGAATTACTAATAATTGGTCGTTTTCAAGTTTTGAGCAGTATATTGGTGCCGCAGCAGGAGCGGGGCTTGGAGGATTGTTATATGCTTCAGGGGTTGGAGCAGCATTAACCGGCCTAATAAGCTTTGCATATTCAACATTTCTTGGAGAAGGGTTAGAAATGATTACTGGTAAACGGGAGCCTAATGTAGGTGGATTATTAATAGATACTATTGCATCTGGGCTAGTTGGATTTTTTACAGGATCAATTATCAAAATCGATGGAGTTAACAAAGGATCTCATTCTCTTCACCAAATATATAAATCAGGCATTACAAAAGTTATGAATCACGGTTTTAAGATGTCTTTAAAAGTAGCTTCAAAAGGTCTTTTTATGAATGTCGCAACGAATTACGGAAACATATTGTATTCAGTTTTCAGTAACATTATTGATGAGATGGGCTTAATAAAATATGATAAAAAGGTTTTTTAGTTTATTTTTCAAAGGGAGAACATACGAAATAACACCAGAATTGGAATGGGCTCGCCTTTTGTTGATTCAATACTCTTATATTTATGTGATGCGAGTATTGCTTTTTTTAAAGTTGACTTGGTCGGCTTTGTCAGTGTTAATTGTTGTTTTTGTTGTGGTTCATTGGTGGTATTACTCAAGACTTTCAATTGGCCATTTAGTGCAAATCGCCGATAATAAAAAGAACGCTATTTTTGTTAATCTTACGCAGTTATATGATATCCAAAAGGCATATCCAAAAGATGATTTGTATATTTTAACACGTGGAGATTATTTAAGAATAAAGTCCGGTCATAAAGCGAAAATAGAATCTGATGTTGTTTTGCTAATATTAGTTGGAAACAATCCTTTATACGAAAAGAAAAAGATTAAAAAGATAATATCTGATAAAACAGTAATTAAACAATAAATCATTTCATTTACAAAACAAATAATATATATTATTAGTGAAATTGAGGGAAAGAAATTTATTTCTTCTATTTAAAGAGAAACGTTACTAGGCTGAGATAACGTAATAGAAAATAAATGGGCCACTCCCTGACAAGTGGGTAATGCCACCGTAGAGTTAACGATATAACTATTAACTAAGAGTCTATCCCAATATGGATAGGAAATAGGATGGTATCGCGGAGTAATTCGTTCCTATAAAGGAACGTTTTTATATGTTTGGAGGAAAAAAGCATGAAAAAAATGAAAGGTAGCGAGATTAGAAGTACTTGGCTTAAGTTCTTTGAAAGCAAAGGACACCATATCGAACCAGGTAGCTCTCTTATTCCAAAAAATGATCCAACTTTACTTTGGATCAACGCAGGTGTTGCAGCTTTAAAGAAATATTTTGATGGAAGTGAAGTTCCACCAAGTAGAAGAATTACTAACGCTCAAAAGAGTATTAGAACTAATGATATTGAAAATGTCGGAAAAACTGACCGTCACCATACATTCTTTGAAATGCTTGGTAACTTCTCTATTGGAGATTATTTCCGTAACGAAGTTATTCCATGGGCATGGGAACTATTAACTAGCGAAAAATATTTTGGATTTGATCCAGAACTCTTATATATCACTCATTTCCCAGATGATAACGATACAAGAAAATGCTGGATGAGTGCTGGAGTTAAAGAAGATCACCTTATTCCATTAGAAGGAAACTTCTGGGAAATCGGAGATGGTCCTTGTGGACCAGACACTGAAATCTATTTCGATAGAGGTGAAAAATATGATCCAAAACACTTAGGCATCGAAATGCTTAAAAACGATATGGAAAATGATCGCTATATTGAAATATGGAATATCGTCTTCTCACAATTTAACGCAGTTAGCGGAAAGAAGAGAAGCGAATATAAAGAACTTCCAAGCAAGAACATCGATACCGGTGCTGGATTAGAAAGACTTGCATGCGTTATGCAAGGAACTCAATCAAACTTTGAAACTGATTTATTCTGGCCAATCATTGAGAAGGTTCAAGAATTATCAGGCAAAAAATATGAATCTAATAAGATGGCCTTTAGAGTTATCGCTGACCACATTAGAGCGGTAACATTTGCAACTGCAGATGGAGAAGTTTTCTCTAACGAAGGTAGAGGCTATGTCTTACGTAGATTAGTAAGAAGAGCAGAGAGATTTGGAAGAGTTTTAGGTATTGATAAACCATTCTTATATCAACTAGTTGATATCGTTGTGGAAATCATGAAAGACTTCTATCCATACCTAATTGAAAAAGCAGCATACGTTAAGAAATTAATTATCGCTGAAGAAGAAAAATTCATTAAGACATTATCCAATGGCGAAGCTCTCCTTAACGATTTAATTAAAGAAAGCAAAACATTATCTGGAAAAGATATGTTTAAGTTATATGACACATTTGGATTCCCTAAAGAATTGACTTTAGAAATCTGTGAAGAAAATGGTGTTACAGTTGACATTAATGAATTCAACGAAGAAATGAATAAGCAAAAAGAAAGAGCGAGAGCGGCTCGTGGAGATTTACAATCCATGAATAAGCAATCGATTGATCTAATGCAATTTACCGCGGAAAGCAAATTCAACTATGAAATCACCGAATGTGAAAGCGAAGTCATTGGCTTATTTGCCGATGGTGTCAAAGTTGATACATTAACCGGTGAAGGAGATTTAATTGTTAAAGAAACTCCATTCTACGCGGAAAGCGGTGGACAAGTTGCTGATAAAGGAACCATCTCCAATAAAGAAATGGAAGCTAGAGTCACTAATGTTAACAAGGCTCCTAATAAGCAACATTTACATCACGTTTCTGTTTTATATGGAGAAATTAAAGTTGGTGATAAAGTCAAATTATCAATCGATACATTAAATAGAAACTTAACAGCGAGAAACCATAGTTCAGTTCACTTACTCCAAAGTGCATTAACAGAAGTCCTTGGAAGTCACATTGCTCAAAAAGGTAGCTATGTCTGTTCTGACTATATTCACTTCGACTTCTCACACTTTGAAAAGATGAAAGAAGAAGAGATTGCTGAAGTTGAAAGAAAGGTTAATCGTTGGATTAGCGAAGCTATCCCTGAAGAAACAAAAGTTCTTTCAATTGATGAAGCAAGAAAGATTGGCGCAAAAGCGTTATTTGATGATAAATATGGTGATGTTGTTAGAGTCGTTTGTTTTGGCGAAGTTTCTAAAGAATTCTGTGGTGGAACTCACGTTAAGAATTCTCAAGATATTGGAATCTTTGTCATCGAAAGTGAAGAAAGTGTTGCTAGTGGTGTTCGTCGTATCGTTGCCCGTACTTCTTTAGGAGCTTATGAACTTCTTAAGAAGAGAGAGAATATGCTCAACCAAGCAAGAAATTCTTTAGGTGCTGGATCTTATGGTGAAGTTGCAACTAGACTTAGCACATTATTAAATGAAAAAGCTGATCTTAAAAAGACCGTTGAAACATTACAAAACAAATTAGCAAGTAGTGAAGCTAACTCCATTAATAGCGAATTCACTCAAGCAAATGGATATGAAGTTTTAGTCAAACATATTAAAGACGCGAATAGAAATGCATTAGCGTCATTAATCGATAGACTTAAAGTATCTCATCCAAATTCAGTCATCGTTTTAGTTGGTGATGACGCAAATAGTATTTCAGTTATCTGTAGTGTAAATGGAGAAGCGCTTAAATCCTATAAAGCTGGTGATTTAGTGAGACTTACTGCTGGTGCTTTAGGTGGATCTGGTGGAGGAAGACCAGACTTTGCTAGTGGTGCTGGTAAAGATAAATCAAAGATTGCTGATGCAATTAAATTAGCAAAGGAAACCATCAAGTAATGGAAAAATATATTGGACTTGATTTAGGAACAGTAACCTTAGGAATTGCGACAAGTGATTCTTTAGGATTTGTTCATGGATTAGAGACTTTCCGTTTCCAAAAAGAAGCTTATTCTCAAGCACGTAAACGTGTTCATGAAGTAGTAGCGTCTACTGGAATAAAAAATATTGTAATTGGTTTACCAATTAATATGGATGGTTCTCAAGGTTGGAGAGCTGAGTCATCAATTAAATTTAAGGATGATTTACTTAGTGAAGATCCAACACTCAAGATTGATTTACAAGATGAAAGAATGACAAGTATTTCCGCTCATAAAACACTTTATGAAATGAATGTTTCTACGAAAAAACATAAAGAAACAGTTGACCGTTTAGCGGCGTGTGAAATCTTAGATTTCTATATTCGAACGAAAGGAAATAAGTAACATGGATATTATGGATGAAAAACAAATTACTATCATGGATGAGAACGGTAACGAACGTATAATGGAGATTCTCTTCACATACGAACATCCTGAAAGAAAGAAAAAATATGTCTTCCTCTACGAGAAAGACAACCCAGAAGAAGTTATCGCTATGGAATATAACGATAATGGTGAATTATTTGAAATTGAAAGCGAAGAAGAATATGAAGAAGTAGAAGAAGTCTTTAACGCTTTTAATGAAGATGGATTCGAGGAAGAAGAAAACTAAGATAGATTTCAAAGTAAATCTATTAATTTCTTATAGCATAAGTAAGTCGTTATTGATATAATAACGCTTGATAAAAAGAGGTTTAGACCATGACAGATAAAGTACAATTAACAAAAGTCGGTAAAGAAGAACTTGAAAAAGAACTTAGAAATTTAATCGATGTCGTTCGTGAAGATGTTAAAAAACAATTAGCAGAAGCACGTGCTCAAGGTGACTTAAGCGAAAACGCCGATTACGATGCCGCAAGAAATAGACAAGCCGAAGTTGAAGGCAGAATTAAACAAATCGAAGATATTCTTTCTAACTACGAATTAATTGATGATGAAAAACGTTCCAAGAAAAAAGAAGGCAAAGTTGCCCTTGGTTCTACTGTCACTATCAAATTCTTAGAAAACGGAAAAGAAGCAAAATACATGATTGTTGGTACTGTTGAAAGTGATCCATTTAACAACAAGATTTCCAACGCATGTCCATTAGGCGAAGCTTTAATTGGTAAAGGTGTCGGAGACATCGTTGAAATCAAAGCTAAGAAGAACTACAAGATTGAAGTTCTCAAAGTTGGCGCTTAATAAAAAACTTTAAAATTTAAAAGCCCTTTAGGGCTTTTTTTATTTTTTGAAAAATATTTTTTTAAAAAATTGCTCTAATCGCCCTCTTTATTAATATGAAGGGGGTTTTATTATGATTAAAATCTTAATTGGGGTCGTAGTAGTCACCGTTGCGGTTATTGCTACATTTCTTGTTCTTGACCCAAACATCGGCATTCAGTCTGTCGCAAATGTGACTGAGGTTGCAAATACTTTCTCTGTAGTTGTCGAAGGAGAAGTATATAAAACAGGCACATACACTTTAAAAGATGGAGCGTTGATGTCTGATCTAATTGAGGCTGCGGGTGGATTAACTAATAACGCGGATGAAAGAGCGTTTTATGAAACATCAATCCTTACTAGTGGAATGACTTATTACATCGCTTCAAAATATGATGTCACTGACTTATGTAACGCTAGCGAGATTGAGAAAGTAAATATCAATGTCGATGATGCTCAAACTTTAGCTACAGTTAATGGCATTACTAACAC
>CAMOSZ010000069.1:0-5175 GCA_946625285.1 uncultured Caryophanales bacterium
ACCGATAATAATAATATTAGAAAGATGTATAGCAGTGTTGATTAATGGGTTATTCAAAGCAACGATTTTTTCACCGTGAATAAACTCTTTTGTAATCGCATCACTAGCGTTGTTAAATTTATCCTTCTCAAAGTCTTCACGAACATATGATTTTACGACTCTAATGCCACTAACATTTTCTTGAATAGATTGGTTAAGAGCGTCGTACTTTTTAAAGACTCTGGTAAAGACCTTCATTGCACTTTTGATGATGAAGAAGAAACCAAATGCAACGATTGGAACAAGGGCTGCAAATAAGAATCCCATCATTCCTCCACCAACGAAAGTCATAACTGCGGAGAAGATTAACATTAATGGAGCTCTAACGACGATACGAATCATCATTTGGAATCCCATTTGGATATTGTTGATATCTGTTGTCATTCTTGTAACTAAAGATGAAGCAGAGAACTTATCAATATTTGTGAATGAGAAACTTGCTAATTTCTTGTATAAATCACTTCTTAAGTTGGCAGCTAATCCAACAGAAGCGATAGATGCAAACTTACCACCTAAGATTCCACAGATAAGTGAAACAATTGCCATACCGATTAAGATTAAAGCGATATAGAACACTGGAATAGATCCTTCAGAATGGAAGAAACTATCAGGTGTGGTGAGTTGCTTAATTTGGTCAACAAAGATACCCATGATAAATGGCATAGCGCATTCCATAGCAGCTTCGCCAACCATGAATAAAGGAGTAATTAGAGCATATTTTTTGTATTGTCTAACACTTTTTAAAATCAGTTTTAATTTTTGAAACATTGTCATGCAGTTATTACCTCCTATTTATATAACATTCTCATGATGATATCACTGGATGGACTGAGAAACCTCTTAAATCCAATGTGTATACGTGTAAACGCGAGACCTTTAAATGTGGATAGAACACTTATTGTGAGCTCAACAGGGTTATGACTATTGAAGTCTCCTTCTTCTTGACCTCTTTTGATTAAATCCTCGATATATTGGAAGGCCGGTGTTCTTTCACATACTTTTTTATTGAATAAATTCTTTTGAAGATGGATGTTCAGAAATAGATATATGATCCACGGATTTCTATCATCCACCATTTTTATTCGTTTAAGCGTTGCCTCAATTAAGTCGTGAGCAGTGAATTTAGCTTTTTGATCAAAGTTAATGCCAACAATCATACCTTTCATATATGGCTTAACTATTTTATTCACTACCGCTATATACAAATCTTTTTTACTTTCAAAATAGTGATATAGAAGTCCATGTGAACAATTAGCGTCTTTACTAACTTCATCTAAAGAAACTGCATCATACCCCTTCATTGCGAAGAGTTTTAACGCTGACTCCATAATCGTGTTTATACGTTCTTGTCTAATTTGTTCAAATTGTTCTTTTGTCTTCGGCATATTTTTATAGTTGACTAAAGTGTCAATGAAAATAATAATATCACTCACTCTTATTTTCAATAAATATGCATTTTAAGAGATTAAATCATTGGACAAGGCTTATATTTTTGTTGCCCTACTATTGCTTGATAGATTCTAGATATCCAAATATTTGGATATTTTTAATATTTAACATGAAATGATATTTAATATAAAATATTAGGGTATGAAAAATTTTGTTTTGATATCACCTAATTTCCCAGAAACTTATTACCAATTCGCAGTAGCGCTTAAAAACGTTGGCTTTAGAGTGCTCGGAATTGGTGATCAACCATATGATGAATTACGCCCAGAATTAAAAGAAGCACTTCATGAATATTACAAGGTCAATGTCCTTGATAACTTCGATGAAGAGAAAGCTGCTGTGGGTTATTTTGAAAGAAAATATGGCCACATTGATTATATTGAAAGCAATAATGAATATTGGCTTAGAAAAGATTCTATTTTAAGAGATTTATTCTGGGTTGATACTGGTTTAAGAGAACATGAGTTAGACAACTATCAAAGAAAATCACTCATGAAAAAAGCTTTTGAAAAAGCAGGAGCAAAAGTTGCTCCATACATCTTAGTTAATGATTTTGAATCTCTAGAAAAATTCGCTAAAGAAAATGGCTATCCACTATTTGTAAAACCTGATATTGGTGTTGGTGCTGAAGAAAGCTTCAAAATTACAAATTATGATGAATTATGCTCTTTCTACAATAAAAAACCACAAAATGTTCAATATATTTGCGAAAGATTTGTCTCTGGAGACATAGTTACATTTGATGGAATTGCAGATTGGAATAGTAACGTTGTTTTTATGGCCTCACTAGAATGTCCACCATCAATTAGTGATGTTCTTATTTCCGGATCAGAGTTCTTCTATTACAGCAATCCGTTTATTGATCCTAAATTTGAAAAGATTGGTAGAGACACTGTTAAAGCTTTTGGTTTAAAAAAGAGATGTTTCCACATCGAATACTTTAGGGTTAACAAAAAGATTGAAGGATTTGCAGACGTTGGAGATATCGTTGGATTAGAGGTTAACATTCGTACACCTGGAGGATACACTCCTGACATGCATAATTACGCGAATTCCGTGAACATGTATCAAATATATGCGGATGTGATGGCAGACTTAAATCCTACACCTGTTTGTTCGCCTAAAGCGTACTGTGCAACTAGTAGTAGAAGAGACAATGTTCAATATTTCTATTCCGATGAAGATATTAAAAGAACCTTTGCTAAAGAGTTAGTGGGAGCAGGTAGATATCCAAAGGTCCTCTCTGGAGTTATGGGTGATAGTTTCTATATGGCAAAGTTTAATTCAGTTAAAGAAATTGAGGTCTTCCACCAATACGTTAATCGTAAAAATGTATCTAGTAACCATTCAAAGGGAAAATCAGCAACAATGTTTGAAAAAGATAGCAATGAACCAATTTGCGATAGGCATATTGATGGAGCATAGTCATGGAAATATTTGAATATAAACCACAACAATGGGAACAAGCTTTTGCCTCTGAAAGAGACAATCTCCTTTTCAATTTGCCACAGTTCAAATTCAATGTTGAACATATTGGTGCGACTTCTATTAATAACTGTCGTTCTTTTAGAAATGTTGATATTCTTTTATCCACCAAAAACTTTGTTGACTCATCAACAATTGCGATGATGTTAGAATCAAAAGACTATAAAAGACTTCCTGAATTATCCACTATTGACTGTATTGTGTTAGTTAAAAAGAGTAAAGTATACGGATGTGGCATTACTTTACGAGTAATGGAATATGCATCTTTAACATATAGACGCTTCTTAGCGTTTAAAACTCTCTTAAGAGAAAGCTACGCAAGAGTGCAAAAATATAATGAATTTAGAAAGACTTTATTTACTAGAGTAAATCACGACATTAAAAAGTATAACGAAGGAAAAATTAATTATATTAATAATCTCCTTGAAGAAAACTACAAATTTGAATAACTAATGAACGGAATTATTATTACTAACCAAGACATAGGGCATAACGCCTACAAAATAAAAAGATTTACCGAGGAAGGGAATAAACTCGGTATTTCTTTGACTCATCTAGTTAACGATGGCTCTTTAGCGGTCCTAAAAGATCACAAAGCAGTAGTCAAAATTCCTAAATGTGATTTTGTGATTTATTTAGATAAAGATATCTATTTAGCAAGAATCTTAGAGAAGGCTGGATATCGCTTATTTAATAAAGCAGATTTCATCAAAATGTGTGATGACAAAATGCTCACAAATATCATGTGTAGTGACCTAGATATCAATATGCCTAAAACTATTGCAGGACCTCTCTTTTATTCCCCTAAACTTGTAGGAAGTAACCTAAAATTCCTTGATACCGTTATTGAAGAGCTTGGTTTACCACTTGTTTTTAAGAAGGTTTATGGCTCTTTAGGAACAGGTGTTTATCTATGTAACACCAAGGAAGAATTAGTGAGTCTATACACCGAAAACTGTCGTCAACCAATTCAGTTCCAAGAATATATTGCGTCAAGTTATGGAAAGTCATTACGTGTCCTTATTGTTGATGGAAAGATTGTCGGAGCGTTCCAAAGATATAACGAAAGTGATTTTAGAAGTAACTTCGGTCAAACTGCCTCTAGTAGAGAATTTCCGTTAACAGACAAATATTTAGAGACTGCAGAAAAAATCGCGAAAGCATTTGATATCGAATACGCGGGTCTTGATCTCCTATTTGGTGAAAATAATGAACCAATATTATGTGAGATTAACTCCAATGCCTTCTTTGAAGAGTTTGAAAAAACAACAAAGATTAATGTTGCTAAACTCTTCATGGAAATGATTAAAAGAAAAATGAGCAAATAATATGAACAAGAATAAACAAAGATTTGAACACCACTCCAAAGACTATTCAGGAATAAGAGAATTTCCAGTTAGGAAAGACTCTGAACTTTTAGAATTTCTTTTAGAAACTTTAAAAGGACAATCTCGTAACTCCGTGAAGTCATTATTAACCAATCATCGTGTCAGTGTTGATGGAGCGCCTATCTCTCAATATAACTTTAAGTTATATAAAGGTGACACAGTTATCATTTCTAAGACTCCAATCAGAAAGAAAACTAGAAGTAATCTTCCTATCATTTTTGAAAATGATGAAATGATTGTTATTAATAAACCTAGTGGTCTGCTCTCTATCGCTAGCGATAAAGAAAAAGGTGCGACTGCATATCGTATGTTAACAGATTATGTTCAACAAAAAGACAAACATAACCGTATCTTTGTTGTTCATAGAATCGACGAAGACACCTCTGGAGTTTTGATGGTGGCTAAAAATCAAAAACTACAAGAAGCTCTTCAAGATAAATGGAATGACTTAGTGAAATCACGTGGATATATCGCTATCGTTGACGGAATCTTAGAACAAAAAAGTGGCACTATTAAGTCCTACTTGAAGAAGAACAGTCAGAACATGATGTATTCATCAAAGAAACCAGGCGATGGACAATTATCTATTACCCATTACAAAGTAATCGCAGAAAATGGTAACTATTCTTTATTAGATATCCATATTGATTCTGGTAGAAAAAATCAAATCCGTGTTCATATGGGTGACATTGGCCACAATATCATCGGTGATGATAAATATGGAAATCCTACTAACCCAATCAAAAGGCTTGGTCTTCATGCCTATGAATTAGAGTTAGTTCATCCACTAACGGGAAAAACAATGAAATTCACT
>CAMOSZ010000070.1:0-2802 GCA_946625285.1 uncultured Caryophanales bacterium
AATAACCCTTGGGTTATTATCGCGGAATGCATGAATAATAACGGGAAAAGAGCCTTTGAATACTATAAGGAAATTACTCCTGCGTATATTGAAAATATTTCAGATATTCATAGAACCGAACCATATGTTTTCTCTCAAATGGTCGCGGGTAAAGAAGCAATCAACTTTGGAGAAGCAAAGAACTCTTGGTTAACCGGTACAGCCGCATGGACATTTGTCGCGATTAGTCAATATCTATTAGGCATTAGACCAACTTTAGAAGGTTTAGTAATCGATCCAAAAATCGATGATGAATTTGAGCTTACTAGAAAGTATTTAGGTCATAACATTCATATTAAAGTGAATAAAGGTAAACATCAAAAAGTCGTGTTATATAAAGATCAATTAGAAAAAATGGAGGAAGACATCTATGTCGAGTTATAAATCGGTAACAATTAGAAATATTGAACTTGATTACAAAAGTGATTTACAAAAGCATTATCCGTCTTTTTCTATTGATGATGTTATTAATTACTTACCAAATAAAGACGTATTAGTGGGTCTAACAGGTTTAAATAAAGAAATTCCTCTATTACAAGATTTAACTAATAGAAAAGGTTTTATTACTTTACTTAATACATTAAGTGATAAGTCTAGAGTCTTGATTGACGTTAAAGATAAAGCTATTTACATTAACGGCAAAAAAGAAAAACTTTCTAACGAATTAGTAGATGAATTAAATAAATCAATCACTGTCTTTAGTAATTATGGTGGTTATCTTAATGATAAAGGTGAACACGTTATTGATTTAAAAAGTGAAATAGTAGCGCCTCACTACGCGGTTAATCTTCTTTTAGGAGACCGCTCCAAATTATCTGAACCACTTTTAACCACTCCTAAAGGTGTAGTGGACGCGTTTGGTGGAGGTTCTTTTAGAGGTCCTGCCGCTAATCAAGTCTTAGCGACACGTTGGGATATGGATCCAAGCGAAAATGGCAATCCATTTAATAGACAATTCTATTTAGTGGAAGACAATAAACAAATTTTTTATTCTCATAATGTTCACGAAAATGTTAAAGAAGCAACTTGTATTCATAAAGTGAATAGAAGTGAAATCACTTATGTTACAGAAGATGACTTACTAATTAAACGGACCATCTACTTAAGAAGACAAAAGAAAGAAGAAGAACCAATCGCTTTAGAAAGACAAGTTGTGGAAATCACTAACTTATCTAATAAAGATAGAAATCTTTCTATTATCTTTACTGGCATGTTTGGTAGTGCGAATCCTGGCTGCCAAATGGTGGATGTCATCTATCAAAGTGTTATTAACCAAACTAATGTTATTTATAAAGACGGTAAGATTAAGGCTATTTCTCCAAATTACTATCCAGAATATGCGAAAGAATATGTGAGATTTGTTTCTTTAGGAGAAGATGATATTGATTCATTCTCATATGATGTTTCTAACTTTGTCGGAAATGGATCAATTGATCATCCAGAACACCTAACTAATTTAGGCAATGTTTTAAAGGCTAAAGGTCCATCCTTCTTTGCGATTGAAAAGAAATTCTTGGTTGAGGCAAAAAAGAGTGTCACTCTTATTAGCTCCACTGGTTTAGTGGATAACAAACACGATTTATGTGACTCTCTTGATTTAGTGATTAAAGACGAACACAAAAAAGAACTCAAAGAAATTGAAGATTCATTTAATAAATATGCATCTTATTTACAAGTAAATACTGGAGATAAGAATTTTGATAATTATGTAAATCATAATCTTCCATTCCAAGTAATGTATCAAACTTATGTCTCTAGAGCGTTCGCTCAAACTCAAAAAGGTTATCGAGAAATTGGTTTTAGAGAAATCCAAGATATCTACGCTTCAATGTATTACTTTGTTCATAACGGACAAAAGAATTTAGTGAAGTCATTACTTTCTAAATGGATTAGTAATGTCTATATGATGGGATATGCAAACCATAACTTCTTCTTTGTTGGCAAAGAACCAGGCATGTGTAGTGATGACCAAATCTGGCTAGTGGATGCGATTTATCGTTATTTAACTTTAACTAACGACTATGATTTCTTAAATAAGAAATTCCCAGTCGCTGGTTCTAAGAAAAAGAGAACTTTATTAGATACCTTAAAGGCCATCATTATTTATTCTGGAAAGATATCGGTAGGTAAACATGATATTCCTCTACTTGATAAAGCAGACTGGAATGATTGCTTAAAGATTGATGATGATTGTTTAGATGGTCCAACAAAAGAAAAACTCTATAAGGCTCAACTCAAAAAGAGCGGTAAACCTTATGGAAGCAAATTTGAAAGTGAATTAAGCGAATCAGTAATGAATGGATTCCTCTTAGTTATCGCTTTAAATGAGATGATTGAAATCACTCATAAATTAGGGGATGAATTTGAAAAAGAATGCGTCTCTATTAGAGATAACTTAGTGAAATCCCTTAAAGAGAACGCTTATGTTGATGGATATTATGCGAGAGTCCTTATTAATAGAAGTAATTCAAAATACAAATATGTTGGAACTCCAAACGATGAGTTATCCATCGTTAAAGACTTTAATGGTTCCTTATATTTAAATTCATTATCATGGTCTATCCTTTCTGGAGTTGCTTCAGAAAGCGAAATGAAATCCATGCTTACTCTTGCAGATAAATATCTTAAAACAAGAGCAGGATATAAATTATGTACCCCTCACGATTTGAAATTATGTGGATCTAAAGAAGCTGCCACTGAGCAGTATTTCTTAGGAGATCGCGAAAATGGTGGAGTCTTTAAACATGCGACTATGATGTTTGT
>CAMOSZ010000071.1:0-6051 GCA_946625285.1 uncultured Caryophanales bacterium
ATCTAATATGTCAAAAATCCCATTTGGTCCAACATACGATGAAATGTTGAACCCAAACCATCAAGATCCAGAAGTGAGAAAGGCCGCTCTTAAGGCCAAAGAAGAGAATGAACTCGATCCAATCAACCTCTTCAATATCACTTGGAAAAATGAGAAGAATGAAGTTAATAAAATCGTTCTTCCAAAAGCATTAACAGGTGTTGATGCTAACATCGTCGTCCTCTTAGGAAAATATTTCCCAAGTGGAAGCCACAAAGTTGGACCAGCGTATTCCACATTAATTGAAGGATGCGTTGATAAAGAAATCATCCCTGGCAAACACACCATCTTAGGACCAAGTACTGGTAACTTTGGTATTGGAGTTAGTTATATAACTAACTTAATGAAATATGATGCAATTGTCATCATGCCAGATAACATGTCCAAAGAAAGATATGAAAGAATTCAAAAGTATGGTGCTAAACTCGATTTAACTCCAGGCAGTGAATCAGATGTTATTCTCACATTAGAGAGAACATATGAACTTAAAAAGGATCCAAAAAATAGAACATTAGCGCAATTTGAATTATTACCAAATTATCGTTTCCACCGTCACGTTACAGGTAATAGCTGTATCGAAGCAGTTAAGGGAATCGGTAATGGTAGAGTTGCTGCTTTCTGTAGTGCACCAGGTAGCGCTGGAACTTTAGCAGCTGGTGACCAAATTAAAGCAGTCTTCCCAGAATGTAAGATTGTCGCTCTTGAACCACATGAATGCTCAACCCTTACCAATGGTGGTAGAGGACAACATAGAATTGAAGGTATCGGAGACAAGATGTGTACCTTAATTCATAACGTCTTAACCACTGATTTTATCACCCAAATTGTTGATGATGATTGTGTCCGTGGATTAGAAGTAATTCATGAAGGAACAAACGTTTTAGTAAAACATGGAGTTGATCGCAAAACAGCGGAAAAAATGGTCAATTTGTTTGGAGTTTCAGGAATCTGTAACATTTTAGGCGCAATTAAAATGGCAAAATATCTCAAACTCGGACCAGAAGATAACGTTGTCACAATTGCTACAGATAGCTTTGATAGATATGACTCAGTTATTGCTAACTTAAAGGAAAGAGAATTAGAAGTCACAGAAGGCGTTATGGACAGATGGTTCGATGATGTCTTTATGGGCGCAGATACTTCTAGAATATTAGATACCCGTGGAGCAGAAGCGAAAGAAAAACTCTTTGCTCAAAAAGAAAAAGATTGGCTACCATTTGGATATTCAAAAGCGTACCTCGACAGTATGAAGAAAATGTCCTTCTGGGAAGATGAATACAATAAGATCCATGATTACGACAAGAAGATCATGGAGATGAGAGGTAAGGAGATTAAATAATGAAAGTACCTTTTGAACAAGTATTAGAAAAAGCCAAGTCCTATAAAAAGGATATGGTGAAATTCCTCAGAGATATGATTCGTATTCCAAGTGAATCATGTGAGGAAAAAGATGTTATCCAACGTATTAAGCAAGAAATGGAAAAAGTTGGCTTTGATAAAGTCACTATCGATCCAATGGGAAACATCTTAGGTTATGTTGGACATGGAAAACACCTCATTGGTATGGATGCCCACATCGATACAGTTGGTATTGGTGAAATCAAAAACTGGACATTTGATCCATATGAAGGATTTGAAGATGATGTCCATCTTGGAGGAAGAGGTGCTTCTGATCAAGAAGGTGGTATGGCCTCAATGGTCTACGCTGCTAAAATCATTAAAGATTTACATTTAGAAGATGACTACACTTTAGTGATTACCGGAACAGTCCAAGAAGAAGACTGTGATGGATTATGTTGGCAATACATTATTGAAGAAGATAAAGTCAAACCAGAATTCGTCCTTATTACCGAACCAACAAGCTGTCGAATCTATCGTGGACATAGAGGAAGAATGGAAATTAAAGTTGCCACTCGTGGTATCTCTTGCCATGGTAGTGCTCCTGAAAGAGGAGATAACGCTATTTACAAGATGGCAGACATCATCAAAGATGTTGAAAAACTTAATGATAGACTCAAAAACGATGACTTCCTTGGAAAAGGTACAGTCACAGTTAGCCAAATCTTCCACAAATCACCATCTAGATGCGCAGTTGCAGATGGATGCTGGATTTCATTAGATAGAAGATTAACTGATGGAGAAACATATAAATCCGCTTTAGCAGAAATTGAAGCACTCCCAAGTGTTAAGGCCGCTAAAGCAGAAGTCACAATGTATGACTACGAAAGAGCGTCATACACCGGACTTGTTTATCCAACTCAAGCCTATTTCCCAACCTGGGTTATCCCAGAAGATCATATTCTTTGTAGAAGTATGAAAGAAGGATATGAAGGCTTATTCAACAAGGCACCAATCATCGACAAATGGACATTCTCCACTAATGGTGTTTCCATTATGGGAAGATATGGAATCGAATGCATTGGCTTTGGTCCTGGTGATGAAAAAGAAGCTCACGCACCAAATGAAAAGACAAGAAAAGAAGACCTTGTTATCTGTGCAGCTTTATACGCTGTTATGCCATTAATGTATTTGGAAAATCTTAGAAAATAACTGCAAAAAAGGAGTAAAACGTAAATATTATGGAAAAAATTCAACCAAGATTTGCTGGTCGACACCTCATCACTTTAGAAGATTTTACTAAAGAAGAAATCGACTATATGCTTAAAGTATCTCGTGACTTAAAAGATGCTTTCTATAGAAACGAACCAACTGATTGGCTCACAAATAAAACTGGATTCTTAATGTTCTTTGAGCAATCCACAAGAACCAGAAACTCATTTGAAAGTGGTATGGCTCAACTTGGTGGCCATGCAACATTCTTAGACACCTCCATGATGCAAATTGCTCATGGTGAAAGTGCAAAAGACACCGCAGTCATCCTTTCAAGTTTTGGTCATATGATTGCTTGCCGTTACTGTAACTGGGGATTAGGAAATAAATACATTAGAGAAATGGCCAAATGGTCAACAGTCCCAATTATCAACTTACAATGTGACTTATATCACCCAATGCAAGCTTTAGCGGACTTAATGACCATTGAAGATGAATTTGGACACACCGAACACTTAAAGGTTTCAGTTATTTGGGCAATGGCTACAACACACAAGAAGCCAATCTCAGTTCCAGTTTCACAAGTCTTATTATTCCCAAGATACGGAATTGATGTTACTCTTGCTTACCCAGAAGGATATGATTTACCAGATTGGGTTATTGAAAAAGCAAGAAAGAACGCTGCTGAACATGGTGGATCTTTAACTATTACACATGATATGGATGCCGCTTATAAAGACGCAGACGTTGTCTTCCCAAAGAACTGGGGTAGCTGGGTTACTAACCAATCCACAACAGTCGTTGATGATGCCTTATTAGCGCTTAAAGCATGGAAATGTACACCAGATAAGATGGCGTTAGCAAAACCAACATGTAGATATATGCATGCTCTTCCTGCTGATAGAGTTAACGAAGTCGTTGATGAAGTCATTGATGGACCACAATCAGTCGTCTATCAAGAAGCTGAAAACAGAATCCATACTGCTAAAGCAGTCATGGCCCTCTTTGTTCACGACAAACTCCCAAGTGATAGAAGATAAAATAAATTAATAGCATTAAAGAACTGGTATATCCGGTTCTTTTTTGTTTTAACATTATTTTGACTATTTCATATGGCAATGAAATAATTTATTTGTTGGTAAACGTTGCATGCCAAAAGATGAATTTAACTCTGTAGAAGTACATAACGACTCTAGCTATACCGTTTTTGAATTTGGTAGTACGCCTAAGACAGGTATTTTTAATCAACGCGAAAATAAATCTACAGTTGGTAGAGACGAAGTCAATGATAGCGCGACTAAAAACCACGAGAACTTTAGCAGCGAAGAAGGCGCTGACCAAAATAACTTTAAGCAACAAAAAGATCTCATTGATAAATTAAACACTAACGAAGGTAATACTGTTGTTGATTCTTCATCAAGCAGTAGCACTTCAACCGCAAGCGAAGCTAGCGCTGCTAGTGGAGGAACTTCTGCAGCTGCAGGTGGAGCTAGTTCCGCTGCTGCCGGAACTGCTGCTGGAGTAGCAACTGTTGTTGTTACCGCTATCGCGGCTACTGTTGGTATTACTACAATTTCTAATAACAATGCATATTGTAAATTCCAAGGACTAGAAGTAGGAATTACTGAAGTTACTTACTATCTAGAGCTTTTTGATACTGAAGAAACCCCATTTAGACTCATTATTGAGAATCAATCCTATAGTGGATATCGTGACCTTTATGAAGGAATGAATGAAGGCACATTTGAACAACTAAGTGGTGGTCAAACGTACCGAATTTACGTTCAAGAACAAAGCGATTCTAAGAAAATCATTTATGATTCGAGTTTCACAACGATGAAAGATAGCCAAGTTCCAAATCAATTTAATGGAATTAACTTCTTAGACGCTAGTTTTGCGAATAACACTTTCAATGTTCAACTCGATTACACGGAAAATGAAGAAGGATACTTCCATGATTTCATGCTTGTTTTGATTTTAGACAATAATGAAATTCCATTTAGAACTAGTTTTAATCTTGAAGCGACTACTGAACCTCAGACAATGTCTGCACTAAACACTGATGGCTCTACAAAAGTTGATCTTAGAAAAGGCAGTTATACATATGAGTTATATTACGGTGAAGGACAAGAAAGTCGTTCTTACACTGATGGAAGTATAGTAGAGTTTAATGATCCATCTGGAGTGATTGTTGATTTTGGTATACCTACTGTTAGTAGTGAAGCTAACTTCATCACCTATGAATTTACAGTGACACTAGATTATCAAGATGATTTAGATGAGATACATGATATTGAACTTGAACTTAGAGATTTCTACCAAGACTATCCAGCGGTCACAATTCCATTAGAAAAGACTCTTGAACCACAAGTGATTAATTATTCAGAATACAACACCACAAATCCTGAAATCTTAAGAACTCTAACATTTAAACCGTTATTTAACTATTACGAAGGAAATACATCAAAAGCTTTAGAAATTGGAACAGTTAAATTTACCGATAATAGTGGCACTGTTCCAACAGTTAACGCCCCTACGATTAGTGAAACCGCTAACTTTGTTGACTATACATTTACTATCAAACTCAATTATATTGATGAATTAAATCAAATCACTAACTTCTATTTAGACTGTACTGAACCAGTAGTTGTGATTGGAGATTCACCAAACGCTGATAGTACTCGTACAGTGAGAGTGCCTTTAACTATTTCTAAAGAAGTTCAAACAGTGGATTTAACTAGATATAGTGAAGTTCCTATCGATATTAGACATAACGAAATTACTTTCACAGTAGTTTATGTATACGATAGTGGAACTGAAGCGAGTGCTACTCCAGTTACTAGAAGATTTACTGATAGTAGTAGCGGTGTTTCTCAAGTTAATGGAGTCACTGTTAGCGATGAAATCAGCTTTGAAACATATGAGATGAGTGTCACCTTAGATTATCGAGATGACTATAATTATTACTCAAACTTCAACCTTGTGATGACTGACAATTGGAATAACACAACATATAATATTCCGTTAACAAAAACTACCAGTTCTCAAACAGTTAGTTTAGCTAATTATATTGATGATTTAGAGCTTGTGAGAAAAAGAGACTTCAAGATTGGTTTATCTTGGACTGATTCTGAACAAGGCAGTCAATCAATAAGTGAAGTCTATCCAGAATTTAGTTTCTCCGATAGCAGTGGTCTATATGACCAAACAGAAATATCAGGAATGACTTTCTCTATGTCTGCAAATTACGCGACTGGTGAATTCACTGTTACGTTAGACTATAATGACCCACTTAATCTCATTACCAATATTTCTTTATATATGTCCGGTAATGGAACTAGAACATATCAATTAGAAAAAACTACAGAGCCTCAAACTCTTAGTAACTCTACTGAAGGAGAAGGAACGTTATTCTTTGAAGCAGGAAATATCTATAGTTATCAACTTTCGTATTACAAAGAC
>CAMOSZ010000072.1:0-5000 GCA_946625285.1 uncultured Caryophanales bacterium
AGCTTGTTCCATAGTTAAGGTTGCGTATGAGAATTCTTTTTCAATCTCTCTTTTATCAACAGTAGCAAGTTCTGCCGCTCCTGTAGGAGTTGATGCTCTTTTGTCGGCGACATAATCAATTAGAGTCATATCGATTTCGTGGCCTACAGCAGCGATAATTGGCATCTTACTATTAGCAACTGCTCTTACTAGAGTTTCGTCGTTAAACGCGCTTAAATCTTCACTAGCGCCACCACCTCGACCAATGATCAAAGTATCTAAATCATATTTTTGTGATTCGTTAAATGCTTTTAATAATTCCACAGGAGCTTGTTCTCCTTGAACTAGAGATGGGAAGACATAAATATCTGCAATTGGATATCTTCTTTTGATGTTAGTGACAATATCTCTAATTGCCGCTCCATTAGGAGCAGTAATAACTCCAATCGCTTTAGGGTAAATATTGATTTCTCTTTTTCTTGATTCATCAAATAGTCCTTCAGCAGCTAATTTCTTTTTTAATTTCTCTAACTCTAAGAGTTGTTGGCCTAAACCAAACTCTTCCATTTCAAAGACATTTAGATTATAACTTCCTCGAGGAACGTAAGCATCAACGCTAGCGAGGACTACGACTTCATCTCCATTTTTTGGAGAAAAGGCAATACGCTTAGCGTAAGTAGAAAACATCACCGCACTAATTGTCGATTCGTTGTCTTTAAGAGAAAAATAAAAATGCCCACTTGGATAGGCTTTAAAATTACTAATTTCTCCTTTTATTCGAACGAATTTCAATCTCTCATCGGAAAGTAATACTGCTTTAACATAGTTATTGATATCACTTACCGTAAGGACTGGTGAGTTTTCATACATTTATTTAAGTGCCCCGTTATCTAAAATCGCATTGATGAATTTAGCTTGTTTGTCGTCGATATATTTTTTAGCGAGTTCAACAGCAACATTGATTACTACTTTCGCGTCTACTTTCTCCACGTATTTATAGTGAGCATAGCTCATTAACAAGATAGCTTGAGTGAGAAGAGGCAAACGATCCCATTTCCAATTCTTTAGATATGGAGTAAAGGCTGCTTTAATCTCCCCATAGTTCTTAAGTGACACCATTACGGTATTTAGAATATATGGATCGATTTCATGAGGCTCACATTCACAGAGTGAGCAAATCATTTCAGTTGCATCTCTTGTGAGTTTGCCTTCACCAAAAGTAAAATCAGTCAATTCGTTATATATAACGGTCATGATGATGAAGTTTTCTTGATTTCTTGATATCTCTTTCATATTTTTCTTTTACCGTCGGTAATTATATATAAAATATAACACAAACGCAAAATAAAAAGAATGGACATAGCCCATTCCCTTTATTTTTCTATTTTGTTAGCCGAGGATATCTTCACATAATTTCACTAAGCGATCACTTGTGAAATCAAATTTCTTAAAGACATCTTTTGCTGGTCCTGATGCACCAAATTCATCAAGACCCATATGGTATTTAGCCCATTTGCCCCAGCCAAATGTGGAAAGCATTTCAACAGAGACTCTTCTTTCACTTGGTAAGAGGAGAACACTCTTACGGTATTCAAGGTCTTGTTGAGCGAAGATTTCCCATGATGGCATAGAGACAATTCTAACATCAATCTTCTTTTCAAGAAGTTTCTTTTGTGCTTCAATCGCTAAACTAACTTCACTACCAGTAGCAATTAAGACTAAATCAGCGCGTTTCTTTTCTTTAGAAACTACATAAGCGCCTCTAGCGACACCTTCATCATTACTACCTTCAAGTAATGGGAGGTTTTGACGAGAGAGAATTAAGGCAGTTGGAGTTTCAGTGCTCTTAAGAGCAAGTTTCCATGCAGAATATGTTTCTCTTTCATCAGCAGGTCTAATAACTCTCACGTTTGGAATAGAACGTAACATTGCGAGTTGTTCGATTGGTTGATGTGTTGGACCATCTTCTCCAACAGCAATACTGTCGTGTGAGAATAAATAGATACCTGGGAGTCTAGACAAGGCCGCCATACGAATAGCTGGCTTCATATAATCTGAGAAAACTGCAAAGCAGCCAACGTAACTTCTAATACCGCCATGTAATAACATACCGTTTTGCATACATCCCATAGCGAATTCTCTAATACCCCAGTTGATATTGTGACCTTCGCGGTGATCTGGAGTAAAGTTAACACCATTATCAAGTTTGGTCATAACGCTACCAGCAACGTCTGCGCTTCCGCCTACTAGCATTGGGCAAGCAAGCATATATGCGTTAAGTGCTTTACCACTAGCAACACGGGTACTTGTGGAGCTTCCTTCGACGAAATCTGGGAGTTCTTCTGGGATATATTTAGATAAATCTAAATGTTGGAGATTTTCAAATCTAGTGGCTTCTGCTTCGTGCTTCTTACGATAATCTTCAAAATCTTTCTTGTATTCTTCGTAAGCTTTTCTTCCACGAGCAATAAATGTTTCTTCGAAATGCTTTCTAACTTCTTCTGGAACGTAGAAGTCTTCGTGATCGAATCCGTAGACATCAACTTTTGCGTGTCTTCCATCTTCAACTCCTAAAGGAGAACCGTGGACTTTAGATGTTCCTTGTTTAGCACTACCATAGCCGATGATTGTGTGAATCATAATCATGGTTGGTTTATCTTTTGACTTTTTAGCTTCAGTAATAGCCTTATCGATGGCGTCAACATCGTTACCATCCATGACTTCTAAGGTGCTCCATCCACTTGCTTCAAATCTCTTTCTCACATCTTCTGAGAAAGATAAGTCTAATCCACCATCAAGTGTAACTTGGTTGGCATCATAGAGAAGAATTAATTTATTAAGTTTTTGGTGACCAGCAAATGAGATTGCTTCTTGAGAAAGTCCTTCTTGTAAGCAGCCATCTCCACATAACACGTATGTGTAATGGTTCATAATCTTTTTGCCATCTGTGTAATTAGCAGCAATTGATGCTTCTGCAACTGCCATACCAGCGGCTTGAGCAATACCTTGTCCTAAGGGACCACTTGTTGCATCAACACCTTTTGTCCAGTGATATTCTGGGTGACCTGGTGTCAATGAATCGATTTGTCTAAAGTTTTTAATATCTTCAATGGTTAGACCATATCCGCAGAGATGTAACATGGCATAGAGTAAGTCTGAAGCATGTCCTGCACTTAAGACAAAACGGTCACGGTTGATCCATTCTGGATCGTCTGGGTTAGACACCAAATGCTTTGTGAATAAGGTGTAAAGAATTGGTGTGCTTCCTAACGCCATACCTGGGTGGCCAGAGTTTGCTTTGTTAATCATATCGATACACAAACTTCTAATTGTGGCGATAGATAACGCTTGAATTTCCTTCATGAATAGTTCTCCTTTGTTAGTAGTTTTTTGGTATTCAATTAGTATTTATATATATTTTAATATATAACCGATTTTTATTCCCAATCTGTGACCGCGATTCCGAGGTCTTTTAATTGGTCTTCGTCAACAACATTTGGAGCTCCTGACATTGGGCAGACAGCCGCTAAGTTTTTAGGGAAGGCAATGACATCTCTAATGTTGTCTGTGCCGCCTAAAATCATTGTTAAACGATCTAAGCCAAAGGCCATACCTGCGTGTGGAGGTGTGCCGTATTGGAAGGCATCGACGAAGAATCCAAATTTACGTTTGATGTCTTCATCGGATAAGCCGAGGACTTCAAAGATTTTCTTTTGAACGTCTTGATTGTAAATTCTTAAAGAACCACCACCGGCTTCATAACCATTTATGACAATGTCATAAGCATAGCTAAGAATCTTGGTTGGATCGGTGTCTAAGTATTTTAAGTCCTCATCACGTGGACGTGTGAATGGGTGATGGGTGGATGTGATTTGTCCGTTTTCAATGTCTCTTTCAAAGAGAGGGAAATCAACAACCCATAATAAATCATAGGTGTTTGGCTTGATTAAATTTAATTGACGAGCGTATCTGAGTCTTAATGCACCTAAAAGTGGGCAGACACGATTATATTTGCCTGCTGCAATGATTAATAAATCATTATTGTTAATTCCTAATTCCTTCTTTAAGGCTGTTTTTTCTTCTTCAGAGAGGAATTTTACGAATGAGCCGGTAAATTCATCGTTCTCTACTTTAATAACGCTTAAACCGCCTAATCCGAATTTCTTAGCCTCAAGAGTTAATTCATCAATTACTTTTCTAGAAGTAACATCGCTTACTCCTGGAACAACAATTGCTCTAATGGCTTCAACATCTTTAAATCCGCCGAATTCACTATTTGCGAAGATGTCTTTGACATCGTGTAATTTGATATCAAAGCGTGTATCTGGTTTATCACTACCATAATTGTCCATTGCTTCTTTATAAGAAATTCTTCTTAATGGAAGTTTTACTTCGTAATTAATGGTACGAGCAAAGATTTCTTTGATTAAGCCTTCCATCATTGTGAGGAATTGATCCTGATCAAGGAAACTTGTTTCAATATCGATTTGAGTGAAGTCAGGTTGACGGTCTGCTCTTAAGTCTTCATCTCTAAAGCAACGAGCAATTTGATAATATCTTTCCACTCCACCAATCATTAAGAGCTGCTTAAAGATTTGTGGTGATTGTGGTAAAGCGTAGAACTTTCCGTGATGGACACGGCTAGGCACTAAATAATCGCGCGCTCCTTCAGGTGTAGAAAGAGTTAAGATTGGGGTTTCCACTTCTATGAAGTGTTCTTTAGATAAATATTCGTGAACCGCCATCTTGATTTGGTGACGAATATCTAAATAAGATTGCATCACTGGACGACGTAAGTCGAGATAACGGTATTTAAGTCTGGTATCTTCTAGAGCATCGGTTTCATCAGCGATGATAAGTGGAGTGGTTTTTGCGGTATTAATAACCTTAACTTCACTTGCGATGATTTCGATTGCACCAGTTTTTAAATTTGGATTAGCTTTCTCTTTTAGAGCAACTTTACCTTTAACCGAGATAACGTATTCATTACGAATATCTGGAATTTGGACTCCTTCACCAAC
>CAMOSZ010000073.1:0-3758 GCA_946625285.1 uncultured Caryophanales bacterium
AGATTCATCAATAGTCTTTTCTTCTTGAACAGGTGGTACTTCAGGAGTTGGTCTAGAATCAATTAAATTGACTTCTTCCACCTCTTCAATAATTGGAGTTTCTTCGATAACAGGTGTCTCTTCTACTGCTTGAGGTTGTGGTTGAGGCTTTGCTTGTTGGAATCTAGAGAATGGATTACCTTCATTATTAAACACTAGTGGGGTAAATTCTGTGTATTCATTATTTTGTTCATTAATTTGGACTTTTCTTCCATAGATCTCATCTAAAGATGAACCAACTTGAGAAAAACCACTATTTTCATTTATAAATGGAGTTTGGTCACTTTCAAAACCAACCTCGATATTTGCAGGTTCTAATTCTTGTCCATAATTGTTTTTAGAGATATCAGTCTTATGGTTACTAATTGGATCTTGATAGATATGAGCCTCTTCAGTGCTAATAACCGGGTTATTCTCTTCTCTTTGTCTTTCGATGATTTCACGCTTAGCTGCTTCTTTTTCACTCTTTCTTTGAGCCTTACTCTTCTTTTCTCCTTTTAAAGAAAGGAGTGTCTTATATAGAACTGCTAAAACTCCTAAAAGGAAAATAACGACACCAAGGAAGATGATAATTGCGTCGTTTTGAATAAGTCCACCAGCAAGAATGCCGATTAATCCACATGCGTATAGATTTGAACCATCAAACATATTGATAAGAGTTTTTTGGTCATAATATGAACCGAGTTGACCGTTAAAACTATCTAATAGTTCAGATAATTTAATCGTGGCGAAATTCATTCCTTGGGATTTAACAGTAATGAAAGTAATGATAATTGTTAAAGCAATAGCTAAAAGCACCACTCCAACGTATTTTAAGAATCCGTTAAATTGGAATCTTTTCTTTTTGATAATGCGATATAGACCAGTAAAAATCATGAATCCGAGAAGTGGATACATGGTTGCTCCAAAGAAATAAATAAATGGGAACGCTAAAGTGCGGCCGACATAACCGATGTTAATTATTACGACTACACCAAGCAAAACAACAAAAAGACCCTTGATGATGTTCTCAACTCTTGGATCTATTGGTCTAAATTCTTTTTTCTCTGCCATACGTTTATTATACGCATACGCGAAAAGGAAATGAAGAAAAAAAGCACAAACTAATGTGCTTTAATCTTCAACAAGAATAATCGGTTCGATGAGTGGTTCTCTTCCGTTTTCTCTTCTAATAAACCATCTCACACGATCCTTAATGGTGTTTTTAGTTAACTCTAGGTCCTGTCCTTTATTGAGGGCTGCTATAATTTCTTCGTTATAAATCTGAGTGATTGATTTAAGAAGTGGCTCTGCTTCTTTTACAAAGACGAATCCTCTCATTTGGCAATCTGGACCAGCGATAATCTTCTTTTGGCTAAGTGAAACAGTAGAAGCAATAACAACCGCTCCATCGACACCCATCTTTTGACGAGCTTCGATTAAATCGGTGTTAAGCTTAGTAACTCCTTTACCATCAACTAAGATTGGCGAGATATCAACTCCCGTTACTTCAGCAGGAAGAAGGATTGGTCTTTTATTTTCTTCAAAAATAATTTGCATGCCATTATCAAGAACGAAGACGTTCATATGGTTTAATCCAATTCCTAAGGAAACTGCAAGCTTAGCATTTTCCATAATCTTGGTGTAATGTCCTCTTACTGGGAAGTAATATTTTGGTTTAAATAAGTTCAAAATGAATCGAATATCATCTTCTTTAGCGTGCATGGCGTTGACATCTTTTCCTTTAAGCCACACTACCTCACATCCAGAACGATAGACTAAATCCATTGATCTAGTAGCAATTGTTTCAAAACTTGGACGAGGAACAGCCACATCCATGAAGATATCATCTTTTTCTAAAGCGATACGCTTATCAGCATTAGTGCCTTTTGCTAAAGAGGCAATCTCTCTAAATAAATCATCATTCTCTCCGACAAGCAAAACGACTAAGTCGTTTTTTCTAGTTCTAAGAAGGTCTTCTTTACCGATAAAATCGCTGTCATCTAGAGAACCAGTTTTTGTCGCAGCAACAATTTGCTTCATGATGATTTGAGTGTAATTGTCGTAACAATAAATTTTCTTATGATATTTCTTCACAAGACGAATAATTTCTCTAATACGATACATGTTTTGCCAATAACATGTGATGAAAATACGCTTATTGAGTTTGAAGTATTTTTCAACTAAGTCGTTAATACGATGCTTTGGTGAACAATAACCATTTTTATCAGCGCTCTTACTCTCTGCCATTAATAATAAGGTAGGCTCTTTAGCGAGCTCACTAGCAGCGGCTAAGTCAAATTGATAGTTAGTTTCTTCAGTAGCAAAGCTAATGATATAGTCACCGGTGAAAATGATATTTCCTTGAGAAGTAGAAATAGCAACACCAGATGAGTTAGCGGCATTATGACATGTTTGGAAAAATCTCACTCTATGGCCAGCGATGTTTACATCATCACTTGGTTTTACGATTCTAAAATCGTATTTGAGTTTTTGTTGATCGTAAATCGCTAATTGGCCTTCCATAATTGTCATTGTTGTATGAGAACAATAAACTGGGGCTGGAGCGTATTTATAGAAATGTCTAATCGCACCGATGCTTTCATCATGACCATGAGTCATAATATAAGCTTTAATACGGTCTTTGTTTTTAATGAGATAGTCGAAGTTAGGAAGTAAGCAATCAACACCAGGAATAGTCTTATCAGGTAAAGAGATACCAGCGTCTATGACGAAAATATCTTCATTGATTTCGATGATATAGCAGTCTCTACCATCTTCATCCAAACCACCCAAGGCGAAAACTTTAATTTTTTCTGACATTTTTACTCCTTTTCTATAGTGAAAATTGACTATGTCTTTTCAACTGTGTCCTATTTTAGCAAATATCTATTTCGTTAAAAACAATTATTTTATGTTTTTAGTAATCACTATATCAGCACCTGTGCCTAAAACATTGCTGATTGCGATATCACCAATATGAGTTGGAGCATCAACTCCAACTTTGTTTATTTCTTTCATAACTTGGAAAATCATTCCTTTTGGGATAGAAGTACTAGTCTTAACAGAGACGACACAGTCCTCTCTATTTTTAACCCTCACAAACGAAGTAATCATTCTCTTTGGATTGGTCATTTCGTCTTTAGCGTATTGAGCACCACGAGGACATGAATTTCCAGTAACATTAAGGTCATCATCGATTGTCAATCTACAACCTCTAGGACAAACGATACAAGTTAATTCTTTCATTTATCTTTCCTCCAAAGAGACTTCGATTTCTTCTACTGGTAAGTTAGCAATCTTGTCTTTATTAATTTTAATCATCACCATTTCACTTGGGATGAGAACTGGTTTAACAACTTTTTGAATAAGAGTGTCTCCACTTTTGAAATTCACAAAGACATTTTTGATTGGCTTACGAACTCTGAATTTAAAGGTGATGTCATTATTTAAGTCAGTCTCAATAAATTGAGGAATGACATAAGAAACGCCATTACCTGGTTTAACAGTAATATGTTTCTTCTTTTCGATTAAACCTTTAATGTAGTTAGCAGCACCACGTCCAGCGTCTCTTCCTTCATCGGTAACGAAGTCGACAACATCGTGAACATGTAAACAGTTACCACAAGCAAATACTCCTGGAATAGAAGTCATAAGTTGATCGTTAACTTTAGCTCCTCTAGTAGTAGACATATCAGCGTGTAACTTATCAAGTAAGCTAACATAAGGAATTAATCCTA
>CAMOSZ010000074.1:0-5900 GCA_946625285.1 uncultured Caryophanales bacterium
AAACTAGCCTCCTTTTAGCACTTGAACTCTTTAACTGCTAACATATATGATTTTACCAACTTTTAGCACTCTGTCAACTAGATTGCTAATTTTTCTTCTTTTTATGGAATTATTAAGAAAAAGTACACAAGTGTACTTCGTTCTATTTTGTTATATTAAATTAATTTTTGATTGTCTTTTTCACACTTTTATAAGCCTACTAAAGACTAATAGATCAAATGTATCAGTAAGCGTGCATCTAAGGTAGTTCAAGTCCTGTCAGCAATCTAAAAACTTTCATCAATGGTGTAGCAATTGAGGATTTTGATACATATTCTTCAGTTATTGCTTATCCACCATAACCTATGAAAGCCATCGAAAAACATTAAAAATGGGTAAAAATGCAAGAAAAAAGACCTGATAATGAGTATCAAGTCTGTTCATATCCCACTGGTGCTGGCTATCGGAATTGAACCAACAACCTACTGATTACGATTCAGTTGCTCTGCCAGATTGAGCTAAGCCAGCAAGTATATCTATTATATAGATTTTTTGTTTTTATTCACATAAGTCGTGAATCTTATTTCGTGACCATTATCAATAAGTGGTTCGCCAATTTCGATACATTCGAAATTAGGATCCTCATCAAGGTTATGGAAGAAGACTTCTGCTCCACCATCTTCATATACTTTTGTTAATAAAACTTTATCAACATAAGGAATCATTTGGTTATAAATAGAAGCACCTCCAATGATATACACATCTTCATTTAAGGCTTTTTCTTTAATGGTTTTGAGGAAATCTTCAAAACTATGAACATTAATCACACCTTCATAATTATGAGTAGGATCTGCGCTTAAAACGATATGAGTTCTATTTTTAAGTGGTTTAGAATTTGGGAATGATAGCAAAGTATTTTCTCCCATCGCCACAACGTGACCACTGGTGGTTGTTCTAAAGAATTTCATATCTAAAGGAAGATAAAAGAGTAATCCATTTCTCTTACCAATTCCCCATTTATTGTCTGCACTTAAAATTGAAATAATCATAATTAGATAGCTACCGGGATTTTCTTATCGAATGGTTCGTATTCATAGTCGATTAACTTAAATGAATCGACGGTGAAATCATAGAAGTTTTTAATAGAAGGATCAACCCAAAGTTTTGGTGCTTTGTGTTGTGGTTTAGCAATTATTTCTTTGACTAAATCAACATGTCTATCATAGATATGCGCATCAGCGATAACGTGGACTAAAGTACCTGGTTTAAGACCTGATACTTGCGCGAACATTATTAATAATAATGAGTATTGCAAAACATTCCAGTTATTTGCGGTTAACATATCATTGCTTCTTTGATTTAAGATGCCATTAAGAGTGTCTCCACTAACATTAAAAGTCATAGAGTAGGCACAAGGATAAAGATTCATCTCATGTAAATCTTCAAAGTTATAGATGTTAGTCATAATTCTTCTAGATTGAGGATTATGTTTTAAATCATAAAGAACACGATCAACTTGGTCGAACTCTCCTTCTTTATAAATACTCTTTTTAGCGAGTTGATAGCCATATGCTTTTCCAATAGAGCCAGTCTCATCTGCCCAGGAATCCCAAATATGAGATTTTAAGTCATGGATGTTATTGCTCTTTTTTTGCCAAATCCAAAGGAGTTCGTCTAAGCAACTCTTAAAAGCAGTTCTTCTAATTGTCAAAATAGGAAGTTCTTCTTGTAAATTATAACGATTAACAATACAGAATTTTTTAATCGTATGGGCTGGAGTTCCATCTTCCCAATGTGGTCTAACATTTAAATGTTCGTCTGAAAAACCATTTTCAAGAATGTCTTTCATGTTCTCAACAAAAATTTGATCTGCTTTTGACATAAGTTTTCTCCTTTTTCTTTGTGGATTATTATAGCAAAATAATATCTTATAATTAAATCAATTAATTATTAACTTTATCTATCTCATCTGTAACGTCCATTAAATTCGTATCTTTTTTGGTAATTAACTTATAGATATAGAATCCTGACACTAATAAGGAAATAGAAACACCAACAATGATAGCAATGTTATATGGAACATACTTTCCTAAAGCTAGATTAGGCTCTGCAAATAAATAAGTTACAACAACTGCAGTCATAAATATAGCAGGGACTCCAGTAAATAAAGAGATAAACCTATTCTTTTTCGTGTCATATAGATATCCTGTTGCTACCCATAGACTAATCGCCGCTAATGCTTGGTTGGTCCAAGCAAACCACCGCCACAAAATATTGAAATTAGCGGGTGATAAGAAATTCCAAAGGCTAATTCCGATAACTGATGCAAATAGCGGAGCAGTTAATATTAATCTATTTTTTATTTTTGTTTGATCTAGCTTAATCCATTCGCCAACTATTAGTCGACAACTTCGTAAAGCAGTATCTCCACTAGTGATAGGACATATCACAACACCGACAATCGCTAAGACTGTACCAACCGGTCCTAAAACACCTTTAGCAATTTCATTCACTGAATTAGAGCTACCACCTAAATTATTCAAAACTTCCCATCCTTCAGCGGTATCAACTCTAAAATAGGCCATTGCAGCAGCAGCCCAAATTAAAGCGATAACTCCTTCAGCAACCATTGCTCCATAAAAGACTTGTCTTCCTTCTTTTTCGCTTTTGATGCATTTTGCAATCATTGGAGATTGAGTTGCGTGGAAGCCGCTAACCGCGCCACAAGCAACAGTAGTCATCATAAATGGCCACCATGGTAATGAGCCATTTGCCTTAGAAAAATCACGCAAATTGCCGATAAGTTCAAGCATTGGATAACTATTTGATTGAGTCATAACTCCAACAATTACTGCAATTGCCATAACAATTAAAATAACGCCAAATACTGGATATATTTTGCCGATTATCTTATCAATTGGAACAATAGTAGAAGCGAAATAATAAATAAGAATGATAATCATCCAAACCCATGCTTTAATTCCACCATTAGTTAGTGAATCTAATAATGTAGATGGAGAAACAACAAATACCGCAGTCACTAAAACAAGGAGAATAATTGAAGCTATTCTCATAATAATTTCAACAACTTTTCCAGAGTATTTGCCTGCTAACTTAACAATAGACTGACCATTATTTCTTGATGAAATCATTCCAGAAAAATAGTCATGAACAGCTCCGCCCAAGATACATCCAAAGACAATCCAAAGGAAAACAATCGGACCAAAGAGTGCACCACTGATTGCTCCAAAAATAGGACCAGTGCCAGCAATGTTTAATAGTTCAATTAAAAATGCTTTCCATTTTGGAAGAGGCGTAATATCTACTCCATCTGGATTAGCAATCGCTGGAGTTTTTCTATTATCTATAGAAAAAACCTTTTCACTAACTCGACTATAAACTAAATAACCGCCAATTAATAGCGCCAAAGCAATAAAGAATGTGACCATGATAAAAGTTTATCATCTTTGTGGATTATATCAATAAAACGAGGGGTACCAACCAACAAAAAAAGACACATTTCGTGTCTTCATCGAATAAAATGGTGCCCGGGGTCGGACTCGAACCGACATGGCTGTTAACCGGTGGATTTTGAGTCCACTGCGTCTACCAATTCCACCACTCGGGCACGAGGTATATTCTATTAGAATTTCCTTATTAATTAAAGAAATTATTTAATTTATTGGTGTGACCAAGAAGACTTGAACTTCCACGAGTTGCCCCACTAGCGTCTGAAACTAGCGCGTCTACCAATTCCGCCATGGTCACATGGATAAAAGAGAATCTATAGAGGACTTCTCTTTTTGTTTTCCATTTCCTGAACTTTTCGATAGTCGACTTTGTTATATTTAGTCATTGGTAAGGACTTTACAAATTCAACTTCTTTAGGAATGGACCAGCTAATGAGCTTTCTTCGACATTGATTCTTAATTCTATCTGGATCTTTATCTTTAGAAACCACATACACTTTAGCAGCGTTAACGGTTTTCTCATCAGGGATTTCCACAACACAAACCGCACTCACTCCGCTCATATTAGAGATAACGCTTTCAATTTCGTGTGGGAAAACAGCAACACCATTAACTTTAATAACTCTTTTTTTACGAGCTTTAAAGTAAACGAAACCATCTTCATCAATGAATCCCAAATCACCAGTTTTTAAATAGCCTTTATAGTAAGTCGCTTTAGTGGCTTCTTCATCATTATAATAACCAATCATATTGTTATCACTCTTAATAGAGATTTCACCAATTTCATATGGCTTGAGCATTTTGTTATCTTCTCCAAAGATGGCAAAAGACACTCCAGAAATTGGATAACCAATAGAACCGGTTTTATGATGTCTATGAGTGTTAACAGAGCAAACCGCTAAAGCTTCGGTTAAACCATATCCTTCAAATAAGCGACATCTCGAATTCTTTCTAATGAGAATACTATCAAAGTTCTCTTTAATAAGAGGACTTAAAGAATCTCCTCCAGAGAAACAACTTGCCAAAGTCTTTAAATGACGATTATTAATAAAACTTGAATCTTTAATTAATTCTTTGAAGATATTTGGAACTCCACATATACAAGTGACGTTTTTCCATCTATTCATCGCTTTAACAATTTCTTTAGTGGAGAATTTAGGAATTAAAACAATACCAAAGGAGTTCACTAAAGGGGCATGCATTGTCATGCATAAACCAAATCCGTGGAATGAAGGAAGAACACTTATTAGGGATTTGCCGATTAATTCTTCAGGTTCGACACACATAATTTCACAAATCCTGCTCGCTGTGAAATTAAAACTCTTAGATCCTAAACAAATAGTTTTAGAGATACCTGTAGTTGAAGCAGAATGAAGTAATACACTAGTGTCTTCTGGTTCAAGAACCACTTCTTTAGAAAGTAAGTTATTTGATTTTAAGTTTGCGTAGAATTGGAATTTTCTCGCTTCTTTAAGATCCTTAATCATCTTGCGATTCATAAGGAGATAAGCTTCTTTTTTTCTTAAAGGTAAAGAGTTAGCAGCGCTACAAAGGACAATGTTTCCATTAAATTCCATGTAGCTATTAAGTTCTTTATAAACTCTACTCTCAAATAAGAAAGCAATCTTACAATTGGCGTCGTTATAATATTTTTGCATCACTTCAAATGGTGAATTTGGATGAACCATATTGCTAATCGCACCAATTTTATTAAGGGCATAGAATAAAACAATAGTCTCCGGAATATTTGGCAAAGACACTAATACAACATCACCTTTTTCAATACGATAAAGGTTTTGTAAGATAGAAGCCATTTCATCAATTCTTTCAAGCAATTTAGCATAGCTAATCTTCGTTTCAAAATAATAAATTGCCGTCTCTGAAGGCGTTTTTAAAGAGGCTTGAACATAAGCTTGATATATAGTTAAATTTTCAATCATCTTAATTACCTCGTGAACTTACTCGGCAATTGAATTACCAAGCATCTTGATTATGGATTGATTGATTAATTAATTCAACCAATTCATATCCTGTTGGGTAGTTCCTACCCGATATCCCTACGTTCCCAGCTTTTCCATTCCAATTAATATAATCTTCATTTAAAAACTGATCTGTTACAGGAATATATTCTTTAGTTGGATTTGAGAGACCTTTAAGTGGGGTTTCGAATGTATTTCCACTTATTTGTCTATAGACTCTCATAATATTATAAGCTCCAACGGAATCCGCGTTCAAAATAAAGTTATGACACTTCATTAAACCTCTTTTAACTCGATATGCTTTATTAGCGCATCCAGCTGATACTTCTTTACTATTAGGAAGACAAGAAGAAGTATAAGCTTCATTTACTTTAATTAGCTCAATACCATTTAATTGGAGCTTATAAGAGAGTAAGCTATAAATCTTATTAAAACAAACAACTCGAATATTTTGGTTGTAGCGGTGCTTTTC
>CAMOSZ010000075.1:0-4168 GCA_946625285.1 uncultured Caryophanales bacterium
AACGATACGATCACTAGTGTTGATAGTCGTTTCATGATGTTTGAAAAAGGAAAGAACAATAAGAAAGTAGTGTTCTCTTCTTATGGCATTAATGGACACTTCTTATATTATCGAAAGACTTTATCAATTGACGTTGAAAAACAAGTGAAAAGAAGTGGTACTGATGTCTTTGTGGGAACAAGTAACAAATCATTTGTTTCTTTCTCTCCAACCGATGTTGAATATAACACTTTATTCTATGATCATTTATTCAAGATTTTAGAAGATAAACCACTTCCGAAAAGAGTAGCCTTACTCACTGATGTATTCCCACTTTTCACTAATGGGGTATCTACAGTTGTTAATTTATTAAAGAATGAACTTAATTCATTAGGATATGAAACATATATTGTTGCCTTATGGGATAAGAAAGAAGATATATCATTACTTCCTAATGATTACATCCCAATTTTCGGTTCTCCTGCTCATTTTATTAAAGGACATAAGGATTTACATATCTTAAAGAGTTTTGCCTTTAGTAGGAATGCAAAAACACTCGCCTTATTTGGATTTGATTATCTCCATTTACACACTGAATATTCAATGAGTCAAACTGCTTTGTTACTCTCTAGATATACTGGTATCAAAATGGTGTATACCTATCACACCTTATGGAAGTTATATTACGAACAAAAATTTGGTAAGTTTGCAGGTGATGTTACTTATACCGCTGCTAAACATTTACTTTTCTCTAGAGTGTATAAAGAATGTCCAACAATTATTGTTCCATCTCAAAAGAGTTATGAAATCTTAAAAGCAGATTCTTCTTCTGTTAAAGATGTAAGAGTTATTCCTAGTTCCATTGAACCAGATAACTTCAAATTAAGTAGAGAAGACCTTAATGAAGTAAAAGCGTTAAGAGAAAAATATGGCTTAAAAGATAAGAAGGTTCTTGGCTATATTGGTAGAGTTTCAATTGAAAAGAATATCGTTGAAACATTAGAGAATATTGCCTCTATTAAAAATGAAATACCAAATATCGTCTTTATGATTGTCGGAGTAGGAGATGCCTTAAAACTCCTCAAGAAAACCATTAAAAAGCTTAATCTAGATGATAATGTTATCTTTGTTGGAGAAGTCGAACATTCTAAACTTAAATATTATTATTCTTTATTTGATGTTTTTGTGACTGCCTCTAACTTTGAAACCCAAGGCTTAACATATTTTGAAGCTGCTTGTAGTGGGGCTCTTATCTTAGCAAAGAAAGATAAGGCAATTGAAGGAGTGTTTGAAGATGGAGTTAACGCTTATATCTATGAAGACTTCTATCAATGGGCAGAAAGAATAGAAAAAGCTTTATTCAAGAACAACAAAAAGATTGTTGATAAGGCTAAAGAAACAATGAAACAATTCACCCCAGATAAGTGGGCGAAGAAGATTGCAAATATCTATATTGAACTTAATCCAAAGAAATAGGACAGTCTACTGTTCTATTTTTTTTGTATCAATCATATTAAAAATCCAGTAAAATATCATTGTTGAATATCTTTTTATTACTTTTTCGAAGGAGGACTTTTAATGTCTGAAAAGTATATGAAAGAATATGAAGCAGGATTTAATCCTCGACTTGTGATGGAAGAGGCAAGTAGATGCCTCCTTTGTCATGACGCTCCATGTTCAAAAGCATGCCCAGCTGGCACTGACCCAGCTAAATTTATTCGTTCTGTGCGTTTTAAAAACGTAAAAGGGGCCGCAGAAACAGTTAGAGTCAATAATATATTAGGAGCAATATGTGCAAGAGTCTGTCCAACTGAAAGATATTGTCAATTAGGTTGTTCTAGAAGTGGCATTGATAAACCAATTGATATTGGTCGTATCCAAAGATATGTCACCGATAGCGAAGATGCTTTTAAGATGGATATCTTAGAAGCAAAAAAACCTAACGGCAAAAAAGTCGCAGTTATCGGATCAGGTCCAGCTGGCTTATCAGTAGCAGGATATCTCCAAATGGAAGGTTATTCAGTCACCGTTTTTGAAAAAGACGCAAAAGCTGGTGGATATCTTAGATATGGTATTCCTGAATATCGTTTACCATCTACAGTTGTTGATAAAGAAATTAAACGCATCGAAAAACTTGGTGTGACAATTGAAACTAATCACCCAGTAGAAGACGTTAATGCTTTAAAGAAAGAATATGACGCAGTTGTTGTCGCTACCGGACATAGTAAAGGAAAAATGCTTCCTATCTTTGAAGGTAAGAGACTTGTTAAAACTGCAGTCGATTTCCTTCACGAGGTAAAAAGAAGAAAAGGAAATATCAAAGTTCCAGAGAATGTTTTAGTTATTGGTGGTGGAGATGTTGCGATGGACACCGTTACTACTTTAAAACTATTAGGTGTTAAACAAGTCACTGATGTGGTTTATGAAACATTTGAAGAATTTAAGGCGAGTAAAAAAGAACTTAGTGGCGCTCAAGAACAAGGCGTTAGTATTATTGATGGCTATGTTCCAGTTGCCTTAAAAGGAAAGAAAGTGGTCTTTGAGCATCGCTTTATTAAAGCAAAACTTGAAGTCAAAGCAGACCTCATCATTTTAGCGGTTGGTCAATATACAGAAGCTAATAAATTTGGCTTTGAAGTTAATAAACTCCAAGAAGTCACTAACGGAAATAAAAATGGTATTTTCGTCTGTGGAGATATCGCTCCAGGCGGAGAGAAAACTGTCGTTTACGCAGTGAAAAACGCGAAAGAAGTCGCTTCTTCTGTTAAAAAGTATTTAGGAGGAAAGTAATATGGTAAAGAAAGATTTAAGTATCACCTTCTTAGGTGTTAAGTTCCCAAACCCATTCTGTTTATCATCTTCTCCAGTTGGTAACGACTATGATATGTGTAAAAAAGCATATGATGTCGGTTGGGGTGGAATTGTCTTTAAGACCATCGGTCCTAAATCATATGTCATTAATGAAGTATCTCCACGTTTTGATAAACTCGATAAAGAAGCTGAACCATTTATCGGATTTAAAAACATGGAACAAATTGCTGAACACTCTTTAGAAGAAAACTTAAGAGATTTAGCAAGATTAAAGAAAGAATACCCAGACAAAGTCTTAATTGCCTCAATTATGGGTAATGATGAAGAAACCTGGGAAGATTTAGCAAGAAAAGTCACTGAAGCAGGCGCGGATATGATTGAAATGAACTTATCATGTCCTCAAATGACATCTCACGCGATGGGAAGTGACGTTGGATCTAATCCAGAATTATGTAAGAAATATTGCCAAGCTGTTAAACGTGGAAGTAAACTTCCAATGATGGCAAAGATGACACCTAATATCACTGATATGGTAGTCGTCGCTAAAGCGTGTTTAGAAGGTGGAGCAGATGGTATTGCTGCTATTAACACCATTAAATCTATTTGTAATATCGATCTTCAAAAGAAGATTGGTATGCCAATCGTTAATGGTAAATCTTCTATTTCTGGATATTCAGGAAAAGCAGTTAAACCAGTTGCCTTAAGATTTATCCAACAAATGAGAACCGCAATCCCTAACTTGGAGATTTCAGGTATCGGTGGATGTGAAACTTGGGAAGACGCTGCAGAATTCATTTTAGTGGGTTCTAAAACTATTCAAGTTACCACTGCGATTATGCAATATGGTTATAGAATTGTCGAAGACTTATGTAATGGATTAATGCATTACATGGAAGAGCAAAAAGTCGATTCTTTAGAAGAACTTGTGGGTAAAGCTAATAGAAATATTATTCCTGCTGAAGAACTCGATAGAGACTATATTGTTTATCCTCAAATCGATAACGATAAGTGTGTTGGTTGTGGTAGATGCTATATCTCTTGTTACGATGGTGCTCACCAAGCGATGGAGTGGAATGAAGAAACACGCCGCCCAACTTGTAACCATGATAAATGCGTTGGCTGTCTCTTATGTGGGCACGTCTGTCCAGTAGGAGCAATTTCTCAAGGCGAAATCGTCTTTAAGAAGACTGCTAAACCAGGCAGAAAGATTAAAGACATTAGACTTTAATTTATTGTCATAGAAACAGGGACTTATGTCCTTGTTTTTATTTGTTTCAATTTCTTATTGAATAGATACTTTTATTTACATAAAATATATTCGGTCGAGTGAAAACTCCCATATATATCAGAAGGAGGAAATATATGGCCCGTTTACAAA
>CAMOSZ010000076.1:0-20067 GCA_946625285.1 uncultured Caryophanales bacterium
TACGATGATAAAAATAGAAATAAGCATCGCGTTAATAAAATTAGCTGCCATTGTTAAGGAGAATTGACGATATTTTTCTATCGTCTTATATGCATCCATATAGGATTGATTTGAAGGTAATTTAAAGGAGTGAGCGAAAATATTGTCGTCCATCCTTCGCATCGCGTTAACTAGACTCATTCTAAAAACAATTTCACTGACAACAAAAGCGGCAATGAAAACAACTGGCAAAAAGAAAAGTGAACTGTCGCTTAAAAAGTAAGTGCCTAATAATAGACTAATTCCAGAAAAGAATTGGATGATAGGGAGAATGATTTTATCTTTTTTGGAAATGAAGTCAGGGAAGGTAATCTGACATTTACTTTTAGTAAAGCTTTCAACAACAATCGCTCGATACGACCATTCTTTGAAAAATAATTCAGAGTCCACTTTTCTTTTGCCAACTTCAGGATCAAAAATCGTCACAGCTCTTCGGTTAGCTTTCAATACGAGTACGCTATGGCGCATGTCCTTTCTTTTTTGTAAAGTAACCATGATTGGAAACTTTTTACACTTGAATAACTCATCTGGTGTCACCACTTTTATTCCGCGTAAGTTCATACCATATTCTTTCGCGGTAGTTTGGACATCTTTAAAACTAAGCGGTCCTTCATAAGGATTAGGGATGAAGAGATAGTTGCGGTCATTGTTATAATTAGCAAGCATCATCTTTAGGCAAGCAAAGGCGCAATCTTGCTCACCTAGTTGGGATATAAAAAACATAATTCCTCCTTCTTGGGGCAATAAAACCCCCTACATATATATAAAGAGGAAGAAAATGTGAATTTTTTAAAAATTTTCTTAAACTTTTTTTCTAAATAAATAAAAAGACCTAATTAATTAGGTCTTATTTTTTGAACATTTTTTTGAACTTAGCGAAGCGGCTCTCTTCTTTCTTGCTTGCCTCTTGATAAGCGAGCAATGCTTCCTTTTGTTTTTTGTTTAAGGAAGTTGGGCCCTTAATATCAAGGTGAATATATTGGTCGCCTGGCTTACCAGTTCTTAAATCTTTAATACCTTGTCCTTTTAATCTTAAGACTTGACCAGGTTGAGTTCCTTCAGGAATTGTAACAACCATATCGCCATTAACTGTTGGAACTTCAATCTTAGTTCCTAAGATGGCGTCGACAAAGTCGAGTGGGACATCAAGATGAATGTCATTTCTTTCACGTTTGAAGTATGGATGATCTTTGATATTAATTTCGATATATAAGTCACCGTGAGCACCGCCATTACTACCAGCGCCACCCATTCCTTGTAAACGGATTTGTTGGCCGTTATTAATGCCAACTGGGATATGGATTTTTTGAGTCTTTTTAACTTTCTTATGACCAGTTCCACCACAGACACTACATTTCTTTGAAATGATTTTGCCAGTTCCACCACAATCAGGACAGACAGTTTCTGTATTTACAACGCCAAACAAACTTCTTTGTTGACGGGTAATTGTGCCACGTCCGTGACAAGTAGGACATGTCTTAATATCATCAGGAGTTTCAGCCCCTGTTCCATGACAATGTGGACAATCATCATCAAAATCAAATGAGATTTCTTCATCCTTTCCGTTAACTGCATCCATGAAATCGATGCGTAAACGCATAAGGACATCATCGCCTCTAATTGGTCCGGTTTGTCTTCTTGCTCGAGAAGATCCGCCTCCGAAGAAGCTTCCGAAGATATCACCTAAATTGATATCCTCGCCAAATCCAGAGAATCCACTGAAAGGATTACCTCCTGCAGGTCCTCCACCGGTTTGTTCAAACGCGGCATGACCAAATTGGTCATAAGCACTACGTTTTTGGTCATCGAAAAGAACATCATATGCTTCTTGAACTTCTTTAAACTTTGCTTCATCACCAGTCTCTTTATTGTCTGGGTGGTATTTTTTAGCAAGTTTACGGTAGCTCGATTTAATTTCATCTTTTGAAGCGGTTTTACTCACTCCAAGGATTTCATAATAATCTCTTTTATTTGCCATACTTGTCCTTTCTATTTGCCACTAAAGAGGGCGTATGCCCTCCTGGTGGTAATTGTCGATAAATTAATTATGCTTTGTTTTTATCTGAATAATCAGCGTCTACAACATCGTCTGGGTTGCTACCTGGAGTTCCAGCGTTAGCGTTTCCAGCATTTTGTTGAGCTTGAGCATTTTGCATATAAGCAGCAGCTTGCTCTAATTCAGAGATACGTTTCTTAAGAGTTTCGATATCGTTATTATCTAAAGCAGTCTTGAGTTCATCTCTTAATTTTTGAGTTTGCTCTTTTTGAGTTGGATCGATGCTCTCGCCTTTTTCTTGCATAGCAATGTCGATATCATTGATCAATGTTTCTGCTTTGTTTTTAACTTCAGTTTCTTCTTTACGTTTAGCATCTGCTTCAGCGTTTTCTTCGGCTTCTCTGACCATTCTATCGATATCTTCTTTGGACAAGCCATTACTACCTGTAATAGTAATTTGTTGTTCTTTTTGAGTATCTAAGTCTTTCGCGGATACTTTAACGATACCGTTAACGTCGATAGAGAACGTAACTTCAATTCTTGGTTCACCACGTCTTGCTGGTTTAATACCAGTTAATTGGAAGTGACCTAAGAGTTTGTTATCATGCGCCATTGGTCTTTCACCTTGGTAGACCATGATGTCAACTGCAGGTTGGTTATCAGCGGCAGTTGAGAAGACTTGGCTTTGAGTGGTTGGAATTGTGGTATTTCTCTTAATAAGAGGAGTGAGAACTCCACCTAATGTTTCAATACCTAATGTTAATGGAGTAACGTCAAGAAGGACAACGTCCTTAACATCACCACTAACGACACCACCTTGATAAGCAGCACCGATAGAAACAGCTTCATCTGGGTTGACTGATAAGTTTGGTTTTTTGCCAGTTAATTGAGCGACTAACTCTTGAACAGCTGGCATACGGATAGAACCACCAATTAATAAGACTTGGTCGAGTTCGCTTGCATTCATGTGAGCGTCGCTAAGAGCACGTCTTACTGGTTCTTCGCATCTCTTTAAGAGGTGTCTTGTTAAGTCTTGGAATTTAGCACGGGTTAATGTGGTTTCAAAGTTCACTGGTCCGTTAGCAGTCATAGAAATGAATGGAAGAGAAACAATTGTTTCTAAGGAAGAAGATAATTCAATCTTTGCCTTTTCTGCAGCTTCTCTAATTCTTTGTAAGCTACCTTTATCAGTGATATCAACACCATTTTCAATCTTGATTTGTGCTTTGATGTAATCAGCAACGACTTGATCCCAGTCATCGCCGCCTAAGCGGTTATCTCCAGCGGTAGAAACGACTTCAAATGTGCCATCTCCAATATCAAGGATAGAGACATCAAATGTACCACCACCTAAGTCAAAGACTAAGATCTTTTCAGATTTGTCTGTTTGTAAACCATAGGCTAAGGCTGCTGCGGTTGGTTCGTTAATAATACGAACGACATCAAGTCCAGCGATTTGTCCAGCGTCTTTAGTTGCTTGTCTTTGAGCATCATTGAAGTAGGCTGGGACAGTAATAACTGCCTTTTCGACTTTGTGACCGATATTTGCTTCTGCATATTTCTTCATATATGCAAGAACTTTTGCGGAGATTTCTTGTGGAGTGAAATCTTTGTTAACACAGTTGATGTGTACTTTTTCAGCAGTACCCATTTTTCTCTTAATAGAGCTTACTGTGTCTGGGTTAGTAATCGCTTGTCTTTTAGCAGCGTTACCAACGATTTCTTCACCACTTGCCTTAAAGGCAACAACAGATGGAGTTGTCATTGTTCCTTCTGGTGAAGGGATGACTTTAACTGTGCCATCAGCTTGTAAATAGGATACAACAGAGTTTGTTGTACCAAGGTCAATACCTAAGATAATTTCTTTTGCCATAATATTTATTCCTCCTTATGCATCAGCTTTTTCTGATACTTCTTTTGGTTCTTCTTTATTTTCCACTTTACGAACGCTCACTTGCACCATTGCTGGTCTAACGATACGATCGTGAAGTTTATAACCGTTTCCATAAACCTTAACTACTAAGTTTTCTTCTTCGCCTTCCACTGTATCAACAGCGTTCATTGTTTTCGCATCAAACTTGCTTCCAATTTGAGGACTTACTTCAGTAACTCCTTCGTTTTCAAGCACTGAGACGAGATTACGATAGACGAATTGGAATCCCACTAAATAGTTTTTTAAGGTTGGGTCTGTTGGCTCATTTGCTAGAGCCATGTGGAAGCTATCAAGTACTGGAAGTAATTCTCCAATAAATCCTTCGCTACGATATCTCATTGCTTCTTGATAATCTCTTTCAAGATTATTTCTTAAGTTTTTCGTATCAGCGTAGGCTCGATAGTATTCATTTTTCCAATGTTCAACATCGGCTTTTAGTTTTTCAACTTCTTCTTGAAGTTTTTCTACTTTTTTCTTTTCCTTTTTAGGAAGTTCTTCGTTTAATTCTTCAGTTTTGTCCACCATCGGAATGGCCTCCTTTGTCGTTAAAGTATTTATCTAATTCTTGAGAGAGATATTCAAGGGCAGAAAGGGCTTTATCATAATCCATTCTTTTTGGTCCCACTAATGTGATGGTGTTTTCTCCGTCATTACCAATTTTGATTTTAGTAGTAACGATAGCAACATCTGGATTTCCTTCAATATCACCGATACTGACTGATAAGTCTTTGTCATCTTCGATTTGGTGATCAGCTTTCTTTAACAAAGAAGCATCATCAAGAAGTTTCATGACTCTCATAAGAGCTTCGGTGTCATTTTTGAATTCTGGATGGTTGAAGAGCTCTTCTCTTCCATAAAGCGAGAGACGATCTCCAGCAAATCTCACAAGTGATTCAAGAATTGCTTGATAGACCACATCATGACTGACGATGTAATCAGAGAGAATTGGTCTAATCGATTCCATCTTCTCCACTAAACCAGTGATTGGTGTTCCTTTGAGTCGTTCGTTAAGTAAACCGACACATTGAACGATTTCATCTGGTTTAATATTCTCTTCGAGAATGAAGGTCTTATTTTGCACATATCCTTTATCAGTAACGAAGATTGCGGTAATCGTATTCTCATTAATTGGAACGAGTTGAACATTCGCTAAGTGTTCAGCGCTTTCATCAGGTCCCATAACTACGCTAACTAGGCTCGTCATATGAGAGATAATTTCACAGCTTCTTTTAATAACTTCTTCGACTGATTGGATTTTCGAATCTAGTACTGATTGAAGGGAGTGACGGATATTTTCATTAAGTTCGTTGTCTCTTAGATGTTTGCAGTAATATTCATATCCTTTTGAAGAAGGAACACGACCGGCGCTTGTATGAGGCTTTTCGATGTATCCCATCTTTTCAAGGGCTGACATTTCATTTCTAATAGTCGCACTACTATATGGAAGATCGTATTCTTCGATAAGAGTTTGACTACCAACTGGCTCAGCGGTTTTGATGAAGTATTCAACAATCATCTTCAAAATCATTTCGCTTCGAGTTAATGACATATCGTTCCCTCCTTTTCTTTTAGCACTACTTATCCTCAAGTGCTAATTCTATTATAACCACTCTGTTAGCACTGTCAACAACTAAGTGCTAAAAAAATAAATTACTGAAGTAAAATCCATAAAATATAAGAAAAAAGCCCTGATTATTCAAATAAATCAAGGCAAATTTTATCTAAAATCATCATCCCTTCAAAGGTTGGAATGAGGGTATTTTCTTTCAAAATTAAGTGATTTGAAGCGATATAGGAATCAATTATGTTTTTCTTACACGCATATAAATCCTTATTAAATATATTATTAAATTTATTAAGGTCTAATCCTTCACTAGTCCTTAGATTTAGCATCACCTGGTATTCTTCTAAATCCGAGATGGCCACTATTTCTTCCTCTCCAGCGAATTTATTAGATAAGTAATCTTTTAGATTAGTGGTGTTTTTAAATCTAATATTTTCTAAGTAACCAGAAGCACCTAAACCCACTCCATAATATTGTTCGTTTCTCCAATATGTTAGATTGTGTTCGCTTCTTCTATTTTCTTTAGCCCAGTTAGATACTTCGTAATGTTCATATCCATTATTTTCTAAAGTCGTATTAATCATTTTATAGGCGTCATAGGCAAATTCATCACTTGGAGGATTGATTCCGTTTATATAAAACACTGTGTGCTCATGAACTGTTAAAGAGTAGCAAGAATTGTGGTCTGGATTTAGTGATAAGATATTATAAATATCTTTTTCTAACATTTTCATGCTGACATTTGGTAGACCAATAATCAAATCTAGATTGATATTAGAGATACCATTTTCTCTTAAAAGTTCCACTGCTACTTTAACATCAGATAATGTATGATGACGGTTGATAGATTTTAAAATTCGATCATCTGTAGATTCCACTCCGATGGAGATTCGATTAACTCCGTATTCTTTCATCAATTTAATTTTATTAAGAGAAAGAGATTCTGGATTGCATTCGAATGTATATTCTTCTACTTTATGAGAATAAGGTTCAATCATCTTTAAAAGTTCTAAAAATAAGTCATCATCTAGAGATGTTGGGGTTCCTCCTCCAACATAAATTGTTCTTAATTCTTTATTATCAACTTGTTCTTCTAGTTGAATCTTTAGTGATTTGAGATAGTTAATTGCGATATTACGAAAATACTGCAACTTTTGAAAGTCGCAGTAATCACATAAATTTTCACAAAATGGAATGTGAATATATAAGGAATTAGCCTTATTCTTCTTCATCCTTGTATTGTTCTACTGCTTTAGCAGTATCTTCATCTTCGATTGGTTTTAAAACACGGTCCATCTCTTCGTGAAGTATTTGTTCTTCAGTTGGTTTATCATCGCGTTTTAAACGTGGTCTTAGATATAAATAGATAAGGAAAGCGACAATTCCAATGACCACCGCACTACCTAAAACGACTAAGAAGATAATAATATCTTGGGATACAGCAAATATCATAATTTATAATTCTCACTTTCTCTCTACAGGAGTGTAGACAAATTTCTTACCAATTTGCTCTTTTTTATAATAACCAAATTCTGCAAGTTGGTCCATTGAAGTACGCGCTGTTTCATAGACGCACTTCACTGCTTTCTTATATTGATCGATTGTGTAATACATACCAAGTGTACAGTGTCTAGCGTAGAAATACGCTTGACCTTTTTTCAATCGCACGTCTAATTCTAATAGATGTCTTTCTAATCTTAAAGCAGTTTTTTCATCTAATTCTGGTGGAATATAAGAAACTGCTAAACCTTTTGGTTCATTTTCAACCTTTGGTTCTTCTACTCTAATAGACTTTTTCTCTTCAACAGGTTTTTCAACTACTGGAGTAGGAACAGGTACTTCGCGAATGATTTCTCTAACTACTTCTCTAACGATTGGAGCAGGAGCAACTTCCTCTTTCTTCTCTTCAACCACTGGAGCAGGTGTTGGAGCTGGTTCAACTGATTTTTCAGTTGGTTCTTCTTTTTCATCTTCTTTATAGAAGTCATCTCTTAACATTTGAGAAGAGAATTCCGCAACTGAATCAAGGAGTTTATCTAACATATGGCCGAATAAATCAAGCTCATAAGTTAAAAAATAGGTAACATCGCTAGTTGCTTGTACTTCATTAAACAAACGATTAACTTCCGCATTATTATCATTTAGGAATGATTCCATAGGAAGATAGATTGCAAAATCGCCAAGCATGTCATGCGCTAAAACGGATTTAGCGAGTAAGATAGCGATCTCATCGTTATAGTCCTTAAATGGTTTAACGAATTGAACGTAATAAAATGTGATTAAGCTCTTGTCTAAAGAACTGACTGTTTGCTTATCGATAAATGCGAATAAGCCATCCATCATTGTTTCAATAACGGCCGCTGGAGCACTCTTATATCGACGAGAAATAACAGCAGATGAATTGATATCTTCTGTGTCATTTTGACGGTAAAAAGAGGTTAATTCAAAGTTGCCAGTAACAACGCTATAAAGTTCAGCTAAATAATCAACATCAATTGGTTGTTTATGCTTTTGTTCAACAACCTTAAGAGCAGCGAGGTAATTAGCTAAAACTCTTTCGTTATTTCCGCCTTGAACAATTTTCTTAATAACTTCTTCATCGCTGATCATATCTCTTTTAAGAGCGACATTTTGTAAGCACTTGATTAAGTTAGTTTGTTGGAAATATTGAGCGTCACCATTAATACGATTTAATTGATTAGTTTCACTAATGAGGTGCATTAACTTAGAGCCAACGTTGTAGCTCTTATTAGAAATTGATGGGCATAAGCAAACACGAAGTTGATTTTTATCAACTCCCTTAATTGGAAGATATCTGTTATAGACTGAACGATAAGATAAAATCTTATCCCAGACTCCATCAATCACTGAAATACGTAATTCTTTGCTTACTTCGTTCTTAGTTGCGTAGCGGTCTTCAGTAAAACGTACGCCAAGCTCATTATTAGCCATAAATATTTACCTCTGGCTTTATTATATTTGAATTACCCTTGTTAAACAAGAGTGAAACTAAAAAACTACTAATTTTATACCAATTAATCTTCGTCTTCGTCATCGATAGAAAGGATTGACATGAATGCTTCTTGAGGGACTTCTACAGATCCAACCTTCTTCATTCGTTTCTTTCCTTCCTTTTGCTTTTCAAGAAGTTTCTTCTTACGAGAGATATCACCACCATAGCATTTTGCTAAGACGTCTTTTCTAACAGCCTTAACATCTACTCTAGCGATAATTTTTCCTCCAATAGCGGCTTGAATTGGGATTTCAAATTGTTGACGAGGAATGACGGTTTTTATTCTACGAATGATTCCTAAGCCTCTATTATAGGCATGTTGTCTAAAGACAATACTGCTAAGAGCATCAACCACTTGACCATTAAGAAGAACATCCATCTTAATCAAATCGTTTGGACGATAAATAGATGGTTCATAGTCAAATGAAGCATACCCTTTCGTGCAGCTCTTTAGCTTATCAAAGAAATTGTAAACAATTTCGGACAATGGCAATTCATATACAAGAATCATTCTTGTGTCATCAAAATATTGTAAGTCTAAATAAATGCCACGTTTCTCTTGGCAGAGTTCCATAATTGGACCAACATACTCTTTTGGAGTCATGATACTAGCCTTAACATATGGTTCTTCAATACGATTAATCTTCGAAGAATCTGGAAGTTTAGATGGGTTATCAATTTGAATCATTTCACCGTCGGTGAGATATACGTGATAAATAACTGATGGAGCGGTAAGAATAAGATCGATATTGTATTCCCTTTCTAGTCTCTCTTGGATAACATCCATATGGAGAAGCCCTAAGAAGCCACATCTAAAGCCAAAGCCTAAGGCTTGAGATGTTTCTGGAACGAATTGTAATGATGCATCATTTAGAGATAATTTCTCTAAAGCATCTTTTAAATCTTGATAATCATCACTATCAACTGGGTATAAACCACAGTAGACCATTGGATTGATATCACGATATCCAGGTAAAGCTTTTGAAGCAGGTTTATCAAACGAAGTCACTGTATCACCAGGACGGACATCTTTGATGTCTTTAATTTGGGCGCATAAGTAACCAACTTGCCCACATTTAAGTTCTTTTAACTTAATCTCACTAGGAGTTCTAATGCCAACTTCAGTAACAATGTAATCCTTATCGGATTGCATAAGTTTAATATGGTCTCCTACCTTTACAGAGCCTTCTTTGATTCTTATCATAATGACAACTCCACGATATGAATCGTAGAAACTATCAAAGATAAGCGCTTTTAAAGGAGCGGATTCATCTCCGCTTGGCGCTGGGATATATTTAACGATTGCTTCTAATAAGTCATGGACATGAAGTCCAGTTTTTGCAGATACTTCCACTGCTTCAGAGGCTGGGATGCCAATTCTTTCTTCGATTTCTTTTTTAGCCCATTCAGGCATCGCGCTTGGTAAATCAACTTTGTTGATAACTGGTAAAATCTCAAGATTGTTATCAATCGCTAAATAGACATTCGCCAAGGTTTGGGCCTCAACTCCTTGAGTAGCGTCCACTACTAAAACTGCACCTTCACAAGCTGCTAAGGAACGTGATACTTCATAAGTAAAGTCGACGTGACCCGGAGTGTCAATTAAGTTAAAAATATAAGTGTTTCCATCATCACTATTGTAGGATAATGTAACAGCGTTCAATTTAATGGTAATTCCTCTTTCTCTTTCTAAGTCCATAGAGTCGAGGATTTGGTCTTTCATTTCTCTTTCAGAAATCGCTCCAGTCATTTCTAAAATACGATCTGCAAGTGTACTCTTGCCGTGATCGATATGTGCAATGATTGAGAAATTTCTTGTTAATTTTTGATCAAATTCCATAAACGTAGTGAATTATAACATTATTGTTATTTTTTGAAAAACTTTTGTAATGCTTCAGTAATTTCATTTTCTGAATAGACGATTTCATAATCTTCCCATTCTTTCTTAAAAAGAATGCGATATTCGTTCCAACGATATCTTTCATCGATTAATAGAGCAGCTCCTTTATCGGTTTCGCTCCTGATGAGTCTTCCAACCGCCTGCATGACTTTGTTCATGCCCGGATATGTATAAGCGTAATTAAAGCCGTTAACATCGTTTTGAGAATAGTACTCCACGATTTGATTACTTTCAAAATTAATCTTTGGTAGTCCGATTCCAACGATAATAACTCCGATTAAAGAATCTCCTACTAAGTCGATTCCTTCTCCAAAAGCGCCTCCGATGATTGCAAGTCCAACAACAGTTTTTCTGCTCTTCTTTTTGAAATGAGAAATGAAATCATTTCTCTCTTTTTCGGTCATATCCTTATTTTGAATATAAACAGAGACATCATCTGAGAAAGATAAAAACTCTTGGAGCCTCTCTAAATACTCGTAACTTGGCAAGTAAATAAAGTAATTGCCTTTCTTAGCGCTGATAAAGGCCATTATGTATTTAGCGACTTCCGCATAAGTTGCTTCTCTATTTCTATATCTAGTTGAAATCTTTGGAGCAATTAATAATTTCAAATTCTCTTTTGGGAATGGAGACTCCAACACCAAAGATGGAGTTTTATCATTATTCCCGCCTAAGACATCAATATAATAGGAAATCGGAGACAAGGTAGCCGAAAACATTACAGTAGAGTTCATTCTACCGGAAGTAGAGGCAATGAATCTAGAAGCATCTAAACAGTAGATATTTAAAGAAATGTCGTCTTCATCTTTTTTAACATAAAGTAGGAATCTTTCTGAAATTAATTCAGAAATCTTCATGAATTTATTTATCTCGATATAGAGATTTGTTAAATCTTTTGAGACATCTTTATTGCTTGCTTTATTAACTTCTTGATAAACAGTGATAAACCTATTGAATACCTTATAGACTTCGTCATCAAAATCATCAACTTTGGTTTCACCAAATTCATATTCATCATCATATTTATCAAAAAGATTATTTAACTTAGCTAAGACAGTTTTAATTTTCTTATTAGAAATATGCCTTTGTCCTTGTCTTGCTTTTTCTAAAAGGCTTCTTTTTAATTCTGCGGAATACATTGATTTAGAACGTTCCACTAAATTGTGAGCCTCATCAACTAACACTAAGTAATGAGAAGAGTCTTCATCAAAATATCTCTTCATGTATGAGATTGGATCATAAACATAGTTATAGTCACAGACAATAACATCCGAGAACAAAGATAAATCAAGTTCCAATTCAAATGGACATACTGAATGCTTATTTGCTATATAGCAAATCGTATCGTAATCAAAATCATCATATCGAAGGATTGATTCCTTGATGACATTTTTAATCTTGTTATAGTATCCCTTCGCATAAGGGCATTCATCTGGATTACACGCTTTATCTTTGCAGAAGCATATCTTCTCCTTAGAGGTAATGATGATATCAGTGAGAGATAGTCCATTATCTTTTAAAATCTTTAAAGCGTTATGAGCGTTTTCTTTTCCGGTTGCTTTTGCAGTTAAATAAAAAATTTTACTTTTTTCATCTTCCGCTAAATATTTGATTGAAGGGAAGATGGTCGACATGGTTTTGCCAATTCCTGTCGGAGCTTCAATAAATAGTTTCTCTTTATTTTTGATTGTTCCATAGACATAACGAGTTAACTCTTTTTGTCCTTTTCGATAGTCATCAAATGGAAACTCTAATTCTTTAATGGTCTCATCTCTTTTTTCATTTAATCTAAAGATTACATTTTGAAATTCGAGGTATTGTTCCATTAAGTCATGGATATCATTTTCTAATTCAGTAACAAAATATGTGTAATCATCAATTAGCCTTTCGCTTTCTTTTCCTTGTCGGATATAAGTGAGTCTAATAGAAATTGTGTCTAGCTTAAGAGCATGCGCAAACATTAACGCATAGCATTTTGCCTGTCCTAAATGCCATTCAAGGTTCTCGTCTCTAAATTCTTTTAAATCAATGACTGTGGTTTTGATTTCATCAATGATGTAATCTTTATCACTTTTCTTGATAATTCCATCTGCTCGACCTTGTAAGGTGATAGAAACTTCTTCAACGTTAAAAGTCTCTTTTAGAGGATATTCAGAAATATAGTTATTGCCTTGTTTAGCTTGATGTATCGCATGAAGCCTTGAACCTTCTGTTTGACTTGAACGATTAAAAACGCGGTTATCTATATCCCCGCTTCTTAAAAGAAAGTCCACCAATTGATGGACGGAAAGTTCAATGCTTTTATTCATTCTTTTACTTTAGTAATTGCCCAACAAGGTTTTGATTACCGTTAATAAAGGACTTATAGTCCATTCTATTTTTACCTTCTTTTTGTAAATCAAGAAGGGCAATTATTCCGTTTATTGTTTGTAGATATAATCCACCTTTATCAGCCTTAACAATTGTTCCAGCTTCTCCTAATATCTCATCAGAAACAATCTTCGCTTTATAGATTTTGAGTTTTAACTCATTAAGATATAAATATGCTCCTGGGGTTTCACTTAACGCTCTTATTTGACCAAAGATTTGTTCTTTGGTTTTATTAAGATCGATTTTTTCTTCTTCTGGTTTGATTGAAGGGGCAAAAGTTACTTGAGATTCATCTTGAGGAATTCCTTCAAGTTTACCTTCTAAAAATAATGGCAAAGATTCTTTAGCGAGTTCTAAGGCTAAATCTCCCATTTTTATAAATAAAGAAGTTGAATTATCTTCTTCATCAATCTCTATTTCTTTTTTAGCGTACATCTCTCCAGCGTCCATCTCTTTAGTCATTCTCATAAGAGTCATGCCAGTAACTTTATCGTTATTGAGTAAAGCATATTGAATTGGAGCGGCGCCTCGATATTTTGGAAGTAAACTTCCATGGAGATTAATTGCCCCAAATGTTGGGATGTCTAATAGGCCTTGAGGAACGATTTGACCATACGCTAAAGTGAGGATTAAATCAGGATGTAAATCATTAACGAATTCATATTCTTTTCTAATCTTTACTGGTTGATATACTGGGATGTTATATTTTTCCGCAACTACTTTAGTAGGAACTGGCATTAGAATCTTTTTTCTTCCAACAGGACGATCTGGTTGAGCAATAACCGCAATAATGTTATATCCATCCAAAATAAGTCCCTCTAAAACTTTAGAAGAGATTTCTGGAGTTCCCATGAAAATGATTTTTGCGTCTTTTTTATTCATATCTTTTAGATATACCCACCATATTATAACTACATTTCTTATCTATCTCAAAGAGAAATAATGTGCTATTATTCATACGCTATGAAAATTCTAGTCGTTAGCGATTCTCATGGGAATGATGAAATCCTTCAAGAGCTTTATTCTCAATATCCAAACATGGATTATTATCTCCACGCTGGAGACTCACAAAGCTCTTCAATGGTTATCTACCCATTTGATTCAGTTCTAGGTAATTGCGATTATTATGACTTCGACCGCTGTAGAAGAATCAAAACCTCGGTGGGCGATATTTTTATGAAGCACTTTCCAACTTTACATAGTAATGAGGCAAAGGATGTGAAAATATTTATACACGGACACACACATAGAAACGCGTTATATATGGATAATGATGGTTTAATCACTCTTTGTCCTGGTTCTATTTCTCGTCCTCGTGATGGGACTATTGGAAGTTACGCTATTATCAATATTGAAAATGAACGAATAGAGATTAAGGTTATTGAGGCTGAAACAAATAATATTCTCAAACTTTTGAATTTATAGTAATATAGGAAACTGGAAAGAAAGTAGGTCTACATTACATGTATCCTGAATACAACAAAGTAAAAGCCAAATGTGCTGAAGCAAATTTAATTTTGCAAACATCCAAAACAATGGAAGACATCTTCATTCTCTCAACAAAGAGAAACGAGAAGAGAATCGTCAACACTTACATTGATCAAAAAGGAAAAAATAAGAAATATAAATATTCTTTATTTAGAAAACACACTTTTGAAATCGCTTCCATCTTAGCGAATTTCATGATTCAAAAGCCAAAAAACGTCCCAATCGTTTTAAAGGCTGCTAATGGTCCACACTGGGGAGAAATCTTCTTTGCCATCTTAATGTGTGGTTATAAGCCATTACTCGTCGACGCTAGAACTTCTAAAGAAGGCACCGATAACTTAATCGCTCAAGGAAAGGCTGTCGCTATCATTACTGATGACAACTATTCCTATGACGTTCCTAAGTTCTCATTGAGAGATATCTTAGAAGAAAAACACAGTTATGACTTTGCTCCTAACTGGGAAAACGAAGTTATCTTCTGTTCCTCTGGAACAACTGGCAACGTCAAACTCATGGTCTTCAATGGTGAAAACCTCTGCAACCAAATCGCTGCTGCTCTTGATTTCCAAGAGACAACAAAAGATCTTTTATATCCAAAATCAATGGGTCCACTAAGAGTTATGGCAATGATTCCATTCCATCACATCTTTGGATTTATCGCGACCTTCTTATGGTACTTCTATTTCGGTGCAAACTTCGTATTTGTCCGTTCATTAGCACCATCTGAAGTTCAATCCGTGGCTCAAAAATTTAAAGTCACTCACGTCTTCTCAGTCCCACTATTCTGGGATTCTATCGCTCAAGGTTTAGAGAGAAAACGCGCCTTAGAAACTCCAGCTAAACAAGAATTAATCGATAAGTTAATCGGTTATAACACCGGCAAACTTTCTAGAGAAGAAGCTGGACCATATAAAGCAGTTCAAACCATTATCCAAAAGAAATTATTAGGTAATAAAATCCGTTATTGTATTTCCGGTGGAGGCTACTTAGATAGCAAGACTCAAACTGTGATTAATGGTATTGGTTATCCATTATATAATGGATATGGTATGACAGAAATCGGTATTACATCTGTTGAACTTGCTCCACAAGTAGAACTCAGACTTAAAGGTTCAATCGGTATTCCACTACACGGAATTCAATACAAGATTAAGCCAAGAGGAAAAGACGCTAACACTGGTGAATTATTCGTTAAATCCAAGATTACTCACATTCGTGAAATTATCGGTGGAGAAGAAAAAAATACTACACTTGATGAAGAAGGCTATTTCGCTACTGGTGATATCGCTGAAGTCGATGCCACTAATAGATATTATTTAAAAGGTCGTATTAAAGACGTCATCATTAACGCTGACGGAGAAAACATCTTCCCAGATGAACTTGAAATTTTCTTCAAAGGCATCAAACACCTTATCAATGTCTGTGTCTTAGGCGTTGATCAAAAAGGTAGCAAGAACCAAAAGGTTGTCGCTGCTGTTGAAGTCGATAATAACGCTACCGAAGAAGAAATCGAAACTCTTAAAGCAGAGATGAGAGAAATCGGTCAAAAGCTTCCAAAAGGAACAAAAATTACTGAATTCTACTTCTGCAGAAAGAAACTCCCAATCGCTAACAACATGAAAGTTAAACGTTTCGTTGTTAAGAAGGGTATCGAATCTAATTCAAATGATTATATTTCATTTGACTTCAAGGCTGAAAGCAAAGCAAGCAAAGTCTTTGATAAAGAAACAGTCGAAAAGATCTTAGAACCAATGAGAAGCATCTTCTCAAAGATTCTTATCCTTCCAAAATTCAAGATTGATGATGAAGGACACTGGGTCGATGATTTAGGCGGAGATTCTATGAGCTATGTTGAATTAATCACCACAGTTCAAGACACATTTGATGTCACAATCCCAGAAGAACTATATGGTCGCTTAGCAACTGTTAACGATTTCACCGAAGAAGTTGCTAAACTCAAAAAGAACAAATAATTACAAATTATATTTGCATTATTTATAGACTTTTAGTATCATTGCTACTGACGCAAAAATAGAAAAAGAGGAAATTTTATGGCAAACATTAAATCACAAATCAAACGTAATCGCACAAATGAAATTGCTAGAGACAGAAATAGAGCAGCAAAAAGTGCTATCCGCACCGCTTCTAAAAAAGTAAGAGTTGCTGTTGAAGCAAAAGACTTAGCAACTGCAGAAGCAGCTTTAGTCAATGCTTTCAGATTAATCGACAAATCCGTTTCTGATGGTATCCAACACAAAAATACCGCCAGCAGACAAAAAGGCGAATTACAAAGATTAGTCAACTCTTTAAAATAAATTTTATTTATTGCGTTTTAAATTTTAGCAAAAACATCTCAAATGCATAATAGCGGTCAACTTGACCGCTTTTTATGTCGAGATCTAATTGATATAAATCATCTAATACTTGATGAATTGTGTTTTCAGAAACACGATAAACATATTTAGAAAGAACATAGGCTCTTCCTGGTTTGATTTTTAATTCTTTAGCGATTTCTTCTTGAGTCTTTCTTTGGCGATAGAGATAAGACACTTGATTTAATAAGCGAAATTGGTTCGCTAATTGAGAAATGAGGGTGACAGGCTCAACTCCATTAATCTTTAGGTCTTTGAGCATTCTAACGGCCTCTCCGTTATTTCCATCAAGAAGCAAATTGAAAATAAGGAATGTATTATCTTCTAATGGACGCGCCACTAATAAGCACACATCTTTATAACGGATATGGTCAGTGTATAGAGTTAATACTTGGATTGAATTAGCGAACAAACCAACATCTCCATCCGTTCTAGTAGCAAGTTCAATTAATGCATCTCTATCAATCGTAATTCCTTTTTTATTAACAAAGGCTTTTACGTATTCGTTCCATCCTTTTTCATCTGGATCGGTTATTTCAACGATTTTAGCTTTTTCTTTTAAAGCTTTGAATATTTCATTCTTCTCGTCCACAGACGAAGAAGTTGCTGATAGAATCAGTAATGTTTCTTCAACACCGCCACTTTGAACAAAATTCAAAAGTGTTTCATAATCTTGGTCTTGGTCAATTTTGTTTTTTGGTTTTGGTTTAAGTAAAAAGTAGCAGTTCTCTAGGGACACTACTTTCTTTTCATATCCAAGAGCGACATATTGACATTCATCAACAACATCTTGGACTAAAAAGTTGTTTCCATCTAATTTAATAAAATTAAGGTCATCAGGTTTTTCTGAACCCAAAAAAGATTCACCGATTTTCCTAATCTGTGATTTCACTGTTGGACCTTGATTACCGTAAATAAAATAAATCATCCCTTTTATTATAATCTTTTTGCCAGTTATTCTGTCAAAAAGTAATTGTGCTTTCGATATCAGTTCTTCTTATTTTTACTTTGTATTTCTTTAAAACCGCTAAGACTTCGTTATGAGGATGACCGTAAAAATTATTTTTGCCACAGGAAATTATTCCTACCGTTGGATGGAGATATTTTATCCAAGCATCACTCGTTGACGTTTTAGAACCATGATGCCCCACTTTTAATATGTCACAAGGAATATATTTGTTGTCTTTCATGATAGCAGTCTCAATCTTTTTAGGGGCGTCTCCCATAATTAAATAACTCAAGTTATTAATCTTGAAACTTATCACTAATGATTCATCATTTTCTTCGTTCCATAATTCTGGATATACATTGTAATTAGTGAGTGTTAATCCTCCAACATTAAGAGGGAACTTTTGATAGTCTTTGATATATTCTTTGACAGTGAAATTCTCAATTAAAGAAGGCGCTGCTCCTGAATGGTCAAAATCATCATGAGTAGTTATTAACATATCGATATGGTAAATCTGATTCTTTTTGAAATATGGAATGAGTACCTCTTTAGCGATGTCTTTATATTTATTACCACCTGTATCAATTAAAATAGAATACTGTTTATATTTAATTAAAGTAGAGTCCCCTTGACCTACATTAATAAAAGAAACATAGTCTCTAATCATTTTCTTTATCGGTAGAATATGGAGAAGAAAAATAAATGAGAGGAAACTCATTGTTAGGTTTTTCATCGGTCTAAGTCTTATCGATAAATAGTAAATGAATAATAGAAAGATTATCTCAAATAGCAAAAACAATATTGGATCTAGAGGTGAAGCATAAATTTTAACTAATACTGGTGAGATAAACTTTAATGAGCTATTTAAAACTTTAACTAGATTAGAGATAAATATTTGAAGCGGAATCCCTAATAAAGACATAAAAGATAAAAGAAAGATAAATAGATATATCGGAGACACTAAAAAGAATAAGGGAATAGAGAATAAAGAAATTTCAGAATAATATTTGATTGAGAAAGGAATAAAGCCCACTGAAATAAGCAAAGTTAAAAATAGACTCTTAACAAACTCTTTCTTAAATCTGAATGAGCTATTAATAAAGAATGTTAGTATCGGAATAAAATAAGTAAGAATAAAACCGTCTTGTAACGCTAAATGGTAATCCAAAAGTAAGAACAAGATTCCAGTAAAAGAGACTATTTGAATATATGAATATTTCTTTTTTAAATAATAATCATTTATATATCTAAATATTGCTAAAATAAAGAACTTAATAACAATGAATTTAGGGAAACTAAATAATAAATACGGGACAAATAGAAATAGCGATAATAGATCTACAATCTTCTCCTTTTTTATTGCTAAACCTAGTAGCTTTCTAAATAGAGAATATAGGAAATATAGATAAACGCCACTAGAAGAGATTAATCGAGCTAAATGAAGTTCTCTACTCAGATCATTAATCTCACTTTCTTTTCCACTTCCAAAAAGAATAGATCCCACTATTCCCTGGGTATTTTCATCAAATCTTTGAAGAAAACTTTGTTTAAAAGCGTGCAACCTAATCGGGTTTTTAAATTTAACCTCTAATTTCTTAATTTCTAACTCGCTATAAACTCCTTTTGAATTAAGGTAATTCTTAAAATCAAATTCTGATTCTAAAGTTACAAAATCGAGTTCTTTTTTATATCCGGTAATTAAAAGAACGTCTCCTATTTCATGGTCGTGTTCTTTTTCATACACATATAATTTTTCTAATGATGAAGAACCAATATAATAGTTATCTTTTACTTCTGTAACTAATAGGCGATATCTTTCTTTGATAAATGTGGGCCTAATAAACGATAGACCCACACCTAACAAAGATGTAAAAAGCATAATGAAGGCAATCTTTTTACTTTGTTTGATAAATAGATACGTTAAGAAAATCGCTAAAGCGATAACACCTACGATAACTCCTGTTCTTATATTTATTCCTATAAATAGAGAAATAAACAAAAATAGGATTATCACGCGTGTAAGATTACATAGTTACGGATTTTGCGGTAAGTTGCATTACCAATCCCATAGACTTCTAAAAGTTGCTCTAAAGATGAGAATAGGCCACTATCATTACGATAAGTGACAATTGAATTAGCAATTGTGTTAGTAATGCCATTAACTGTAGCTAAAGTTTGAGCATCATCGACATTGATATTTACTTTCTCAATCTCGCTAGCGTTACATAAGTCAGTAACATCATATTTTGAAGCGATGTAATAAGTCATTCCACTAGTAAGGATCGATGTTTCATAAAACGCTCTTTCATCCGCGTTATTAGTTAATCCACCCGCAGCCTCAATAAGATCAGACATCAACGCTCCATCTTTTAAAGTGTATGTGCCTGTTTTATATACTTCTCCTTCGACAACTACAGAGAAAGTATTTGCAACCTCAGTCACA
>CAMOSZ010000077.1:0-5586 GCA_946625285.1 uncultured Caryophanales bacterium
ATAATGTAACTGCTAGGAATGTAATGCAAGAGATAATGATAGTGGCAATCATAAAAACACAACCGCTATTATGCTCCTTTTTTATAAAAAGTGTAATGAAATTTATTGAGGCGAAATATCGTATAAAATAAAAGCAACGCTCATGCGTTACTTTTTTGTTCATTTAAGAAGTCGAGTAAGTTATCTTCAGTTAATGGTTTAGAGAAGAAATAACCTTGGACATATTCAATTCCTTTAGTTTTAGTAAGGGTTAATTGTTCTTCGGTTTCAACTCCTTCAATAACGATTGGGATATTCAAGTTTTTGAATAGGTGAACCGCGGAATCAAGGAAGATGGTCATGTTTTGTGTTTTCTCTAATAGAGTTTTGTCAAGCTTAACAAGAGAGAATGGAAGAGTGATGAATCTAGAGATATTAGAATATCCACTTCCGAAATCGTCCATTGCAAATTGAATGCCGTATTTAGAAAGGTCCGCCATAAATTCTTTAGTTTTGGCAGGATACTTAACAGCGACTGTTTCAGTAATCTCTAAACAAATTCGTTTTGGATCAACTCCATGCTTTTTGATTGTTTGGATAAATCTTTCGCTTGGGTTATTGAAGAACTCTGCACAAGAGATATTAACTTCAAGGATATCAACTTGAGGATTACGCTTTAAGAAAGCACATGTTTCGTTTAATACAAAGTAGTCAATCTCACTTGCTAAACCAGTGTTTTCAGCGATAGGGACGAATTCACCTGGTCCGATATAACCTAATTCATTGTTATCTAATCTAAGTAAGGCTTCAAAGTGATTGAATTGTTTTTTATTCACATCATAGATTGGTTGATACACCATATAGAAGCCAGTTTTGTTTTTAAGATTTCTTTCAAGAATCTCTTTAATTTTTCTATCTCTATCAACGCGATCCATGAACGCTTTATCAAGTTCAACATAGTTGGAATCTTTGAAGTTGATGACTTCTTCTGCTCTTCTCATAAAGTCATTATATGAGTCGGAGTTATTAAATGTATTTTCGTTCACGAAATAGAATAATTTGATGGTCATCTTAACAGTGTATGAATCAATGACGAATGGTTGGGCAAATCTTTCTTTGATGAACTTAACCATTTCAACTTGCTCGGTGCTGTTTCTTACTAATATGACGAATCTCGCAGAGCGAACTTTAAAGACATATGCTTTTTTGTTTACACTTTCGATAAATCTTCTAATTGTATCTAGCATCTCGTTAGACGCTACTAAACCAAAGACTTTATTAAACATTCCAAAGCTTTCTAAATCTATGACAATGTAGTGTTTTCTCTGTCTTTCGATTCTTTGGTTGTTGATATATTCAACAAGAGCATCATTATTAAAAGCGTTAGAAATACGATCAACTTTTGCGTCTGGATCATTAACTGTAATGATTGCAAAGACAATTGATAGTGTATAAGCAATACCAGCGATTAAGTGATAAGGAATGAAAGATTGAATGACTGTTGCTAGAGTTGTAATACCGATAACGCATAGTAAAACGAATCTTAACTTTTTAGACATTGCTCTTCTATACACTATGGTGTAAATAACTGCACTAAAAACGTTTAGTCCAGCGATAATGAAAAGAGTAAACCAAGCGACACCGCGATTTAAATAAAGGAAGCCACTTTCATCATATACAAGTTCAAAAATCCAGTGGTGGGCTGAATTAGTTAAGATAATAACCGCCATAATGATTGACGGGATGGAGGCAAATATATAAGTTCTTCTAAATTTTAGTGTGCTACCTAGTGAAAAATACACGTAGGCGAATAACAAATAAGATATTAATATTTGAGTGAAGTAATAGAATTTATTAAATAATTCTACAACTTGATAAGAAACATAATTTGAATAGTCTAACGCTAAACAGGCAGAGATATCTAGAGATACGTTAAGTATTACAACGAAGCAGATGAGTCCGAAGAGCTTAAAAACCGGGACAGGAAATTTCTTTCTTGTAGAATAGGCGATAAAAATCGCTACGAGAAAGACTAACGAGCAAACTTCAAAATAATAATTATAGTGCATACTACCTCGATTTTTGGCGTTATCTAAACATCAAACACGCTCATTATAACAAATAAAAAAATGTTAGCAACAATCAAAAAAATAAACAGCTTTATACTTTATAAACTCGTAAAAAAAATAGTAGGTTGAGAGCAACTACTTGAAGCGTTTTCTTATAAACTTAATTTGAGCTCAATTTGACAAAAAACGCGATAAAATACCGAGTTAGTAAAATTTAAATTTTATATGAGTCAGTCGTATTATTTTTTCCAAAAACGGAGCAAAACATGATTTCTACAATAATGTAGGAAAAAAGTAGACTCTCAATTTTGATGAAAAAAGTTCGCTAGGTTAATCGCTTACCTAGAAAAAAGTTTTGAAAAATTAGTAAACAATTGTCTTCTCAAAAATGAGTTAGTTATCAGTTCTATCTTGTGATTTAGCAGTTAGTTATTAAACTAAAGAATAAAAAAGTTATACTTACAAATTATAATTTGTGGTATCATACATAGAAACCTAGTTTAAATATGAAAAACGTTGCAATTATCTCAAACTCCGAATCAGAAAGAATTAATAGACTCATTGAATTTATCAAAGATGAATACAATGTCACAACAGTCTATGGACAAAAAAACGCTTTAGATTTGTTAAATAGCGATTTTGAAAATATATCAGTTTTAATAATTGATAATCCATTTTCATTTGAAAATGTGAGTGAGATTCTTTCTTTTGTGAAGAATACGAATAATTTCATGTTTTCCTTGCCTGTTTTAGTGTTGACTGATGAGAAGAATGTTAATAAAGATGACAAATTCCTTGTTGATCCTGTTATCGGCGCGATTACTTCTTCAGACACTAAAAACATTGTTTTGTCTAGAATCAATAATGCAGTCAAATTAGCAAACTCAACCTCGTTTGATGATTTCTCGGATATATTAACAGCCTTACCATCTTTGATTTACCTCAAGGATGCAAAAGGAAGATATGCTTTCTGTTCGCAGGACTGGAGACATTTAGCAGATCCTAATGATACAGTGCGTGGAAAGACCGATCCTGAAATTAGAAAACATAAGAGAAATACAAAACTTGCTCATAAGAGCGACATGGAAGTCATTAGAACCGGTAAAGGCACCAGCTACACAATTAGAGAAGGCGGAATTAACGGCACCAAGGACTACTTACAAATCATTAAAGAACCAATTTTTGATAACAATAAAGAAGTCATTGGTATCGTCGGAATCGTTAACAATATCACTTCTCAAGAAGTTGCTAGACGTGAACTTAGAGCTAAATCTATCACCGACCAATTAACCGGCGTTTATAACCGTGTATTCTTTGAAGAATTAACTCAACAAGGAAAGAACGGACTTAACTTCCCTCTTACAATGATTACTGCAGACTGTGATGGCTTAAAAGATATCAATGACCGCTTTGGACACGCGGCTGGAGATCAATATATTTGCTATGCAAAAGCTGCGCTTCAAAACGTTCTCCCTAAGAAATCTTATATCTTCAGAATGGGTGGAGATGAATTCTTAGCGGTTGTTCCAAGAACCAACAAAACAATCGCTAATACATATGTTAAGAAAATTAAAGCTGAATCCAAGAAATATGGAAATGAGCAATTCTCTTTAAAACTCTCAGTTGGAAGTTACACAATTGAAAGAAAAAATGACTCAATTGAAAGCGCTGTTATTGAAAGTGATAAAGAGATGTATCGCAACAAAAATAGACGAAAAAAGGCCGCCAAAAAATAGTGGTGGCTTTTTGTTTTTAACCTCAATTTTTGTAAGCGAATTATTCTTGATTTTAACAACAAAAATAGCTTTCGCAGAAAAAAGTGTTGCGCATACACATACAAAAGGGTTTATAATTATTGCACATAGAAAAAAGCAAAGCTGGAGTAATCCAGTGACGCAAAACTAGAGGGTCCTATTAAATGGATAGCCAGCTGCCTATTTCACGGCACGCTGGATTTTTTATTTAGTAGACATGAAAAAGGTACAAAACAGATTTACAAAAATAGTTGCTGCAGCCGCAGTTACGATCTTCTCGTTAACTGTGTCTTTTGTTGGTGTCTACGCTTGGTTCCTTGCATCTATGACCGCTACTGAAAACGGTATGCAAATGCGTGTCAAAACCAAGAACGTTGAAATTGAATCTATCAACCTCTACAAGTTTGATTATCATTCATCCCTTGTTGGTGATATTGAAATCTTTGATTATTTAACTCCAGAAACTGGAGCAGTTAATAAATATGGCTACAGTGAAGACACTGAAGAATTTGATACAGTGTATGACGCTGCTCACGATGAATGGGATGATGTTAGTCCAATTACTGTCATGAATGTTTATGACCCAGTTGCAATGCTCATTTCCTCTCAAAGTCTTAAGGACATGAACTGTAACGCAATTTACGAAGTAACATTCACTTCAAGTGAATTAGTAAATGCTTTATTAGACCTTCAATCAATTAGACTTACCGCTAAGAGTAAGGCGTCAAATGAAATCTTTTTAACTGACTGTGTTGATTTTGATGTTTTCTATGAAAGCGATTTAGCGGATAGCAATCCACTTTATACAGATGGAGTAGATAGTAAACTTTATTATCCAAGCTACATTGATAAGGCCACTCCACTTTCTGAAAGTGAAGAAGTTTATTATAAACTTTCTTACTTATCTAACCTTATCTCTGAAGATCCACTTCAAAGTCACTCTAATTTCTATAGCTCTAATCCTAAACCAGGCGACATTGATTTAGCTACTGATGATTCAGTAACATTCACTAGTGAATCATTAACAATCTATATCAATGTTAATTACGCTCCAGCTGAGTTAGAGCAATACTTACAAGATATCTATTCTCGTAACATCCTTGCGGTGTACGATTTCTATTTCTCATTCTCATTCTCTGAGGGGGCAGGTGCTTAGTTATGAAAAAGAAGGCTTTGCTTCCTATCGCTCTCGGTGTTTTTGCCCTTGGTATTAGTACTTTCACTATTGGAAGTACCTTGGGCTGGTTTAAGGGTGGAAATAATAACGCAGAAAAAGTGATTAATGGCCAAGTTGGTTTACGTGGTTATTTCTTTACTGGTGATGGCACTCAAGAACATCCTTACGAGATTGTTTCTCCAGTTCACTTCTATAACTTAACCCGTCTACAAAACTTAGGTATTTTCCCTCAAAAGACTTATTTCCAAGTTGGACACGTCTTCGAAGAAGGACAAAATCCAAAATGTATTAATGATGATGGCCAAGGTGGAACAATCTACACTGAATATTTAGATATGGGTACTCTTTCTAATAGTATTATCATTCTTCCAATTGGTAGTGAAGGAACCCCATTCGTTGGTGAATTTAACGGTCAAGGTCTTCCAATTAGAAACTTAAAAGTTTCTGGATATCCAGAAGATATTGGTGTCTTTGGCTATGTTGATTATCAAGGTGTTGTTGAAGGCCTTGTGTGTGAAGATCTTGAAATATGTTCTTTAGGATATAATTCCACACCTACAGATCAAGATAACTTATTATTCTCCGCGGATATTGATGACATCTTCTC
>CAMOSZ010000078.1:0-9733 GCA_946625285.1 uncultured Caryophanales bacterium
ATGGTCTTTAAGTTGCTCTGCTAATTTGTTATGTGCCTTATCGTTTTTCGCAATGCAGATTAACCCACTAGTATCCTTATCAATTCTATGGACAATGCCGGGACGCATCACTCCATTAATACCGCTTAAATCTTTGGAGTGATTTAAAATAGCGTTCACTAAAGTGTGCTCAAGGTGACCATTAGACGGATGAGTAACCATCCCTTGAGGTTTATTGACAATGATGATGTCTTTATCTTCATAGACAATATCTAAAGGTATGTCTTCTTTTTCGACTTCCAACTCCTTAACTTCAGGAATAGAGATATTTACTCTATCTCCTTCTTTTAGTTTTAAAGAGCCTTTAGCAACTTTATCATTAACAGTGCATAAACCTTCATCAATGATTTTTGCAATATGAGTACGAGAAAAGTCAGTTAAAACATTAGATAAATATTTATCTAATCTATATCCATTAAATTCATTTTCGACAACAAATCTATTCATCTTGCTTTTGATCTAAATACTTATTTTTCTCTTGTTCTGTTTTAGAGAGAACTTTAGTGTTATCAACTTCCACTTTTGGTTCATTCTTTTTCTTTTCAATTGCTTCTTTTGCATCGTGAACAATCATGTAAATAATTAGCATAATTGCCGCGACAACAACCGAACTATCCGCAATATTAAAATTGAATTTCCAAATACCATAGAAATCAATCCAGTCAACTACCCCGTTAGCGTCTCCTAAGAATTCTGGAGTGTAGAAAATACGATCAATAACATTTCCAATTGCACCCGCAATAATCATCATTAAACAGGCACGGTAAAACTTATTAATCTTATCCCACTTTGTTATCATAACTATTAGTATAACAACCACGATTGATAAAGCAACAACACAAAACACAATACGGTTCACTGTTGGATCAAAAGTTGAAATGCCAAAAACAAAATTATGATTAATTACATAATTGATTCCTAAAAATCCTGGAATAATATCAATTCCACCACTAGCAAGGATTGCCTCTTTATTAGCGACAACAACTTGTTTGGTAACAAAATCGATGATTAAAAGAAGCACTCCAAGCCAAATGAAAGAACTAAAAATCCATTTAAGAACGTTAATTATTTTTTCTTTCATTATTTGTGAATCACTTTCTGACATCTTGGGCATAAGTAAGTGCAATCTTCTTGAATAAGCGCCTTCTTAGAATAGTTCCAACATCTAGCACACTTTTCGCCAGTGTGACGGCTAACATTTACTTTGCTGACTTCGTATTGAGTCATGTTATCAACTTTTTCATAGTCAACTTCAGAAACAACAAACAAGTTAGCGAATTCTTCTTTAGTGAATAATTTCACTAAATCCACGGATTCTTTATCGGTAATTTCAAAGTTCACCATTGCTTCTTGGCTAGAGCCAATAACTTTGTTATTTCTAGCTTCTTCTAAGGCCTTTAAAACATCTTTTCTTAAAGCAATGACTTTGTCATATTCATTGAATAAAGCTGTGTCATCTTCTTCAACATAAGTTGGATAATCAAGGAATTGAACATTATTCGCCCTTTCTCCTGGAAGATTTCTATTAAATTCATCCATTGTGAATGGAAGAATTGGATTAAGAATTCTAAGGAGTGTTTCTGCAATCTTAAATAAGACAGTTTGAATTTGTCTTCTTCTTAAGGATGATTTGTCATCACAATATAAACTATCTTTTGCAATATCTAAATAGAATGCACTTAATTCTGAGGAACAGAAATTAAGGATTTCCATTGTTGCACTACTGAAATCATATTTGTCAAAACTGTTTCTACAAATTTTTACTAAACGATTTAATTTAGCAAGAATATATTTATCAACTCTTGAGAATTCTTTAACTTCATCTTTTGGATCGTAATCAACTAAATTCCAAGAAATGAACTTAAGAGTGTTTCTAATCTTACGATATTGCTCAGCAACTTGTTTGATAAGATTTTCACCAATTCTTACATCTTGTTGATAATCAATAGATGCAGTCCAAAGTCTTAAGATGTCAGCGCCATACACATTAGCGATTTTAACTGGATCAACACCATTTCCTTTGGATTTATGCATTTGTTCGCCGTGTTCGTCTAAAACCCAACCGTGTGAGGTAACAGTTTTATATGGAGCAACGTGATTACACGCAACCGAAACAATTAATGAAGAGTTAAACCAACCACGATATTGGTCGCTTCCTTCAAGATATAAATCACTTGGATATCTAATGCCTCTATTAACTAAGACACCATTCCAAGAAGAGCCACTATCAAACCAGACATCCATAATGTCATTTTCTTTAGTGAATTCTCCTTTAGGAGAATGTGGATTTGTATATCCTTCTGGAAGGAGCTCTTTGGCGGTTTTTTCATACCAAATATTAGAGCCATATTCTCTAAATAACTCTTCAATATGGTTAAAGACTTTTTCTTCAATAATTGGAGTTCCATCTTCATTGTAGAAGATTGGAATTGGAACACCCCACGCTCTTTGACGTGAAATACACCAGTCACCACGATCTTTAATCATATTGACCATTCTATTTTCACCCCAACTTGGATACCAAGTGGTTTCATGAATGATTTTAATTAATTCTTCTCTAATTGGTTCAATTGAGCAGAACCATTGAGAAGTTGCTCTAAAGATAAGAGGTTTACCTGTTCTCCAGTCATGTGGATAGGAGTGAGTAAATGTTGTATGTTTAAGAAGTGAACCATTTTCTTCAATGATTTTTAAAACTGCATCGTTAGCGTTTTCATAGAATAAGCCTTCAATACCTTCACCAGTTCCAGGCATCATATATCCTTTTTCATCAACTGGACAATATGGATCTAATCCTTTTCCTGGATATTTTAAGCAGACTTGATAGTCTTCAACACCGTGTCCTGGAGCAGTATGAACTAAACCAGTACCGGCATCGTTAGTAACGTGAGTGCCATTAATCACTAATGAGTCACGATCATAGAATGGGTGCTTACAAACGATTAAATCTAATTCACTACCACGAACTTCTTTAAGAAGTTTGACATCTTCTAAACCTAATTCATTAGTAAGATTTTCTTCAAATTCTTTTAAGAAGACGAGTTTGCCTCTATTTGAAGTTTGATAAACTCCATAAATAAAGTCTGGGTGAGCAGAAATCGCTAAGTTAGCAGGTAAAGTCCATGGAGTTGTGGTCCAAATAACTAAACGAGCATCATTATCAATAACGCCTTTTCCATCTTTAACAGGGAAAGCAACATAAATTGAATGAGAAAGAACATCCGCGTATTCAATTTCAGCTTCTGCTAAAGCAGATTCAGAACTTGGTGACCAGTAGACTGGTTTTAATCCTTTATAAATTAAGCCAGAAAGGGCCATTTTGGAGAAGGCTCTAATTTGCATGGCTTCATAATCTTTTTTAAGAGTAAGGTATGGATTATCAAAATCACCAACTAAACCAAGTCTTCTAATTTGTTCTTTTTGATTAGCAACTTGTTTTAATGCGTATTCTTCACATTTTTTTCTAAATTCAACGATTGGAGTTGTTTTTCTATTAACTCCACTTTTGGTTACTTGGTTTTCAATTGGTAAACCATGTGTGTCCCATCCAAAAACAAATGGAGTTTTAAAACCACACATATTTTTATAACGGACAACAAAATCTTTTAAAATTCTATTAAGCATATGTCCACAGTGCATGTTTCCATTAGCGTAAGGTGGACCATCATGAAGAACAAATTCCTTCGCATCTTTACGATTTAAATTCATTTGTTCATAGAGTTTTTCTTGTTTCCATTTTTCGACTAAAAGAGGTTCCTTTTGATTAAGATTACCTCTCATTTCAAAATTTGATTTGTTCATTAGTAACGTATCTTTATAATCCATATGTTACTTCCTTTCTATGTTGATAAATTATTAATAATTTAATTTGCGATATTATATGCGAATCCACAGAACACTAATCCAGAATTAATGTTGGTAATGGATAGGCTAATAACTCCGCTAGTTTTAGCAAACATTCCTCCGTTATATGTAGGAGTGTTTCCTCCAAATGTGCCACTAAGTACTTGGACATTATTGACGCTAATTGTGTAATTGAATGTCGCTGTACCTGTGCTTGCACCGGCATAAAAATACACAGCGTTAACATTACTACAACTACTTTGACTTGTCAAAGTAAAAGAAGAGATATTATTATTACTACTTCCAATAGTGACTCCTGGAGGAGCTGGAGTGTTTTTGTTATTAAAGACTGATGTGGATTTTCCAAATGTCACATCAAATAATTGACCACCGAAATTAGCAGTCCAGCTAGTACCACTACCGGTATAGTCACTCTTATTTCCAGATGTTGGAGTATAACTCCAAGAACATGTTTCGAATGTCACGTTAGTTGCACTAGCAACATTAACTAAGATAAATAATGTATTTTTATCAGTATCAACTCTTAAAAGCTTACCAGTTGTGGCATCTTCATCTTTGAATGTGTAATCTTCGACTTTGATCTTAGAATAATCAACATTTGTCTCGGTTAAGTCATATTTAATAGCTTTAATTCCTAATTCGCTAGCGCTTGCCTTAGTGCCAGCTTTAAATGTAGGAACACTAGAAGCATTATAGGCATAATGATGAACTTCATTTTTACCCATTTCTAAAGCTACATATGAAGGAGTTAAATCTTTTAAAGAGCCAGATTCAAATCTTAAATCTCCATAGACATAATCGACTAGTTGAGGATAATCCACAAATGGATTTCTATTTCCTTGAGTGCCAGCTCCTTGAGCTGAATTATGTAAGTAAACTGAATTATTGTGTTGCATTTCTACATAATCAACAGAGAAACTATTCCATTTAATAAGTTCAGATAGATGTCCAATCGCATAAGGCATTGATGTATTTAAATACATCACATACGCAGCTTGTCTTTTTTCATCATAACTCAAATCATCAGTGATTTGATTTAGATAATAATCGACATACACCTTATTTTGTCTTTTTGTAGGATTCATGAATTCGTTAAGAGAGATTCTATTGTATTCGACATCTTTCTCAACGATTTGAAGTGGTAATTCATTTACATTAGAACGAACTGTTGTAGTTTTGCCGCTATGAGTGGATACATCATCTCCGGAGTATGTCCAGGTTTCAGGAATTTCAGCATTTTCGACTGTGCTATACATAACACCCATATAGAAAATAGCACGAGCTAATCTGCCTTTATCGTTGTCACCTGGTTCGAATGCTTTTCTAACAAATCCACATTCTTCTTTGGTGTCGTATCCTGCAATATCAGGATTGGCATAGCCTAAGTTCTTATTTCCTCTACTACCATTTGCACCGCTACTAGCAGCAAATAAATTATGGAAATCTGTTGATCTGCCTAGTGATTTAACTGCTTGACCAGTTGAAAAACCAGTCATTAAGGAAGCAGCAAAAGCGTGTTCTCTTTGCCAACCAATAGTCGTGTTACTTTTATCAACTGTATTGTAGTTATACACAACATCTAATGCGTCATGATTATATAAATCTTGATCAGCAAATTGGTTTGTTTCCCAGTTTGTCCCTTCGTATTTTAAAGGAGTAACATTTTGGGAAATAATATTGTGAAGCTTTTGTTTTAAATCTTCACCATTTTCCCAAGTTAAATTTCCATAGTAGTTATCATAATAACTATTTTCATCATTATTAGCGCCTTTAACCACCACTAAAATTCTATTAATTTTATTATTTGATGTTTTTAAAGTAATGATTGCACTACCATCTTTTTTAGCGGTAACAAAGCCATTAGAATCAACAGTTGCAACTTTAGAATTATTGCTTCTAAATGAATCTACTTTTTCTATTGATCCTTCTGGATAGACGGAATATTTAATCTTATGAGATTGTCCGATAGAAAGAACAATATTTTCTTCATCTATAGATATGCCACTTGCGTGTAGTCCTTTATCATCTTGATAATCATTAACGGTAATATTCGCATATCCGCGATACCCTTGCCAAGAGACTGACACTCGAGTTGTACCGGCCTTATGTGCTTTTACTATTCCAGAAGAAATTGTGCAAATCTCTTCGTTGTCACTATAAAAGCCATAATCTAATCCACTAGGAGTAGCGCCTTCAACGCCATAAGTAAGCTTTTTAGATTCTCCGACCGAAAGGGTGATATTGTTATCTTCAATAACCACTCTTACATTTGGATCTTCATTAACGATAGAAAAACCCATGACATTAGATACTTCGTTTGAGTCTAAAGTGTCATCATTATCTTCATCGTTATAAACAGTGATAAGTGAGGTGCCTTCACTTTTTCCAATAGCTTGATTATTCTCAACTTTAATTACGTCGTTATTTTCAATAATGTATTTAATGTTTTGTTTAGCGTTATAAGGAAAAACAACTGGATTAATAGTATAACTATTACCAACATGTAATTCTTGTGTCGGACTTCCTAAATAAAGTCTTTCTGCTGGAACTTCAACCACAGGTCTAGGAGGATTAGGAGTATCTGTTGGACCATTATTCTGTCCACAAGAAATAGCAAAAATAACAAAACATGATGTAACTAATGTGCCAAAGGATGTCTTAGTTAGTTTCAATTTCATATGCGCACCTCTATGTAATTATTGCATATATGCAAGCACAAAAAAAGAGCGAAAATCGCTCTTTTCAAATCAAATTATCGAATAATTAGTTATTCTTGAGGAAGTTAGGAATAATGCTATCTTCTTCAAGGTATCTTTCTTGTTCTCTTTTTGCGTTTTCAGAAAGCTCTTCAGCTTTTTGATTTTCGGTATCAGTTTTAATAGGAGCCGCAATTGTTTGAGAAGTGAAGTCGACATCATTTTCAAAATCACTAGCGATAACAGAAACTAAAATTTCATCGGTTAATTGATCGTTAATTGTGATACCAAATTTAATGTCAATATTGTTACCTGCTGCATCAATAAGAAGGTTAACACATTCTTGTGCTTCAAAGAGGTTTACTTGAGTGCCACATGTAATAGCAACAATCGCTCTTTTTGCTCCAACCATACTAGCTTCTAAAAGCGGAGAATTAACAGCATTAGTGGCTGCATCTTTTGCTCTATTTGGACCACTGCCAACACCAAAACCAATTAAACCTATTCCACTATCTTTTAATGTGTTTCTAACATCTGCAAAGTCTAAATTAATAATTGCAGGGAGCAAGATTAAATCAACAACAGTCTTCACGGAACGCGCTAAAACTTTATCGCTTTCATTAAATGCTTGGCTAATTGGAGTATTGCCATTTGTGATCAACAATTTATCGTTACTAACAACAATTAAAGAGTCAACAGATCCTTTAAGCTTATTCAATCCATCAATTGAATTGATGGTTCTCTTCTTTCCTTCGAAAGAGAATGGTCTTGTAACAATAGCAACAACTAAAGCACCGGCTTCTTTTGCAATCTTAGCAATAACAGGAGCTGCACCAGTTCCTGTACCACCACCCATACCGGCAGCAATAAAGACCATATTTGCGTCTTTAACGATTTCACGAATATCATCCGCGCTTGCTTCGGCGGCTTGTTCACCCATTTCAGGTTCACCACCTGCTCCAAGTCCACCAGTAAGAGATTCGCCTAAAATAATACGGTTAGAAGATTTGGAAGTTGCTAATGCTTGTTTATCAGTGTTTGCAACATAGAATTCAACATTAGAAATTTCTTCATCAATCATACGATTGACGGCGTTATTACCAGCACCACCAACACCGATGACAACGATTTTAGCAGCAGGTTCAAAATTGTCTAAATCATAATTTTGCATAACTCTTTTCTCCTTTATTCTTCTCTACTAACTGGGGATGATTGCTTCTTTTCTTCATCGGAAGCGTTTGGATATTTATTGTCAGAATATATTGCTCCTAGTAGAGCAAATAAGCTCGGATCTCTAGCACCAATAGTTGTTGGTGAGAGAGTTTTAACATTTTGGAAAGTTTCTTTAGAAAGGATATAGGGGACAATTCCTTTAAGTTTAGAGGCTCCACCAATTAAAATGATTGGCATATTCGCATATTCAATAACATTGTATGCTTGAGCTAGTTGCTCAATCGCATTATTCATGTTTCTTATTAATTCATCTAATTCTTCTTCGATAACACTATTGAGTTCACCAACGTAATGTTTGGTAACTCCTTCTTCTGTTTCTACTGAGCAGACGGAATAATCAAACTTAATAACGCGTTTATCTAAGCCATATAATACTTTGATTTTTTCTGCTTCAGTTTCACTGATATTAAATTTAGAAACTAAGTGATCGGTGATATTATCTCCACCCCATGAGAATGAACGGGTAGCAAATAGTTGTTTATTTCCTATTAAAGAAACGGATGTAGAAGCTGCTCCAATATCAACTAAGAAGAAATTATCTGGAGTATCTGGATAAGACGCAATTAATTCGCTTGCGGCAAATGTAGATACTACTTTTCTATTGATTTGAATATTCGCATTCTTAACAACTTCGGAATATTCTTGATTAATTCTTTTTGGTAATGTCAGTACTTTAGTAAAGGCAGTAATTGCGCTACTAGTCTTACCAATTGGTGCGTGAGCGTACATATTACCGTTATCAATAACAAACGCTTCAGGGACAATATCAATTAATTCATTATCAACAGGAAGTCTCTTGTTTCTAATAATTGAGTAGATATTTTTAATATCTAATTCTCCAATTACTTTTTCAGGAGAAATAACAGATGTAATTTGTTTAGTTTGATATACTTCTAACCCATAAGGTGGAAGGACAAACGTTACGTTATTAATCAATTCATCAAATTGATATTCTTGATCAACGATTGGATTCATTCTCATTAGGTCTTTAACCAAAGCATTTTTTTCTTTGATAATTCCATTTTCAAGAAAATGATTAATTGGAGCTTTCTTAACAAAATTAATAAAAACTTGGCCATCTTGAACATAGCCAAATGCGACTTTTATATATTTGTGAGATATCTCTAAAGCGATAGTATTATTCTTCATATCAGGAATATTTTAACTCACACATGATTTATTAACAATATTTTGTTAATTAAATAAAAAAGTCTAGGCGAACCTAGACCCAAAATAACAAGAGGGGGAATCTTGTTTATTTTTCGTAAGTAAATTGAATTTCAATCTTGTCGAATCTTTCATCCAAATCCATTTCGTTTTTGTATTCTTCGTCAAGATTTTTCGCCTCTGCTTCAGAGATGGCTTTATCAGATATGTAGGTTGGAATAGCCACTATTGCACCAAGAGCTAATAAACCTGAAATAGCGATTGAGAAATTACGCATGACTAAAACAAATTTACTCTTGTGATGTTTGTAGAGCTTGTTTTTAACTTGCATGGTTTTTCTCCTTTCACTAAATTTTTTCAATAATTCTTAGAACACTACTCACCGAACGATGATTGTTCTTTATTTCTTCTTCGCTTGGTTTAATTCCTTTTTTTGTAACTAAGCGATATTCAACTTCCTTTGTGTTAAGAGGAAGATCGAATCTATTTCCTTCAATAACCGTAAGTTCTTTAAAGAGATGCTTAACGATTTTATCTTCCCCAGAATGGAAAGTAATGACTGCTAATCTACCACCTTTATTGAGGTGAGATAATGCCTTAGTCAACGTTTCTTTTAGAACATTGATTTCGTCATTTACTTCAATTCTTAATGCTTGGAAGATTTGCTTTGCAGGATGGCCAACTTTTGCCAATTCCTTCATTGGTTTAGAACGTTTGATAATCTCAATTAATTC
>CAMOSZ010000079.1:0-14499 GCA_946625285.1 uncultured Caryophanales bacterium
AATTGGTTTACTACTCCAGGAGTGTCGTTAAAAAGAAAGTATCCTTCTTTGCGTTTTAGTCCTAAAACATACGATTGGGATGCGTGTTTAGTTTACGATGAAAAAATATCTGGCGATTTTAAAGTTAGAATTGAAATGGCCACTCATGATAACGGGGATTGGTTTGCTGTATCATTTGGCTCTCCAAATAATAGTGCACCTTTTAGTTCTTCTAAAGGTGGATTTGCTTTCCATAACGGAATAACAGAGTTTTTACATTCTTATGGAGATGAATTAAAACCTGATGATAGTTATTTAAACGAGTCTCTTTCCGTTTTCAGTAATGAACTTGGTAGAAAAAGAACCGCTGAAATAAGTGTTCATCAAGTTGACGCAACTCATTCCACAATTCAATGTGAAATATTTGACCAAGGGACTTCTATTGGAAAGATACTCCCTTCTCCAGTAACAGTAGATAACTTAAATGGATACATTTCATTTAATGATTCTTTAAAATCCACTGAAATATACCATTTTGAAATAATACAAAACGAAACAACAATTGTTGATGATGATTTCTCAACTTCCACAATCTTTTATCCAACTGGTGGACCACAAGATTCAAAATGGATTTCTAAAAAATTTAGTGATGAAGATGTTAAAGTTGGTTACATTTCGTCATTGAGTTTAGACGATATTGATAATGGAGCGTGTTATTCTAATCCACTTGATGAAGTAAGCAATGTAGATGTTTCTATTGCTTATACTATTGAATCAGAAATCCAATATTCAACGATGGATTTGGATGTTGAATCCGGAATTGAAATAGGAAAAGAAGAACTCACAAGTAAAGGATATTTCTTTGGCGTTAGAAGAAAATCTAGCGGAGGATATTCTTTAGTGAGTTACCGTCCTAATCAAACTCAAGAAACTGTTATTGATCACGCTACCGACGCGAAGGACATGACAATTAAAGCCGTCTTAACAATTTATCAAGATAAAACTATTAACTTTAAACTCGGTGAATTAGAACTTAATTCATCGGTTGATTCCTATAGCGGTTATTGTGGATTATTTAACCGCAACAATTTAGATAACAAATTATCTGGTCAAAGTGCTTATTTCAATTATTTTGAAATATACAAAGATAATTACTATAAGCGCGATAACGTAGACATGTATCAAAACTTTAACGGAGTTAAGGAAGACTACTACGAAGACTTAGATGTTTATACATATGAATATTTCATTTCAAGATCAGAATGGAATATTGGCTCTAATATCAAACTAAATTCATATCAATATTTCCCAGATAACGGAAAACTACTTTTCTCTGGATCCACGAATACATCAGCGTTTGGACCAAAGAAGATGTATAAAGATTTTGTTGTTAAATTCGATGTTGAAATAACTACTTCATCTATTCCTAATGGTGGAATTCTTGGACTTGAGTTTGGAAATAGTAGAGCAGGTATCTATTATGAGAACGCTAAATCGCTTGGTGTTGGTTTCTATAATAATCAAACAATACCTGTTATCAAAAATGTTGATTATGCAGAAGGCGCTAGTAATGAATTTGATTCAGAAGATGGGAACTTCCTCGTTAATCCTGGCAAGTTCACATTGATGTATATTTGCAGAAATAACGTGGCTTCTTTATATGTTTTAATTCAAGGAAAAGAAGAATCAACATTATCAAAATTAAGAACTTCAGTTGTTTGTAGAGAAAACGAAAACACAGATGGATATGTTGCTATCTTTGGTGTTAACAACATCTCTTTCAGCGTGGATAATGTCTCTTTCATTAATCTTGATATAGAAGCTCCTGCTACTACTTATAGTGGTACAACTGATTACCAAGAAGTTACTAGATATGATTTTTCTAAGAGCGGGGAAATAAATGGATTATCAACTAATAAGACAACATATCAAAATAACAAATATCGTTTAAATGAAAATGGTGAGATTAAAACCACCAAGTTAGTTAACGATTATGTATTAAGACTAAAAATAAAAGATATTGAGAACACCCTTTTAATTAACCAAGACAATTTGAATGTTAAGTTCGTAAATAAAAAAGACAAATATATTGAGATAGATGATGGAGTATCAGTTATTAAAAAAGAACTCCCTCAAAACTATCAATTCATTAACTCTTATCTAGAAGTTGAAAAAATGGGAACAACTTTGAACATTCGCTTTGTCAGTGGAGACACTCCATTCTCTAAATTTGAAGACAGTGTTATCTCTTTCTCAATTGCGGGAACAAATAATAGTTTATTAACTATTAAATCTCTTAATGGATTTGCGGATATTTATTCCTATACCTTTGTTAATTTGAATAAATACGTCACAATCTCAAGCCGTAATTATGATCCGGATATTGATGATATAAATCCATGGTATCCAAAACCACCTAAAGATGAAGGCTCTAATAAAAATGGATGTAGTGGTTCCGCTAGTTGCTCATCAATCATTATCGCGGGTAGTGCCTTATTAATCTTATGCGCAGTAATCATTATTAGAAGGAGGATGACAAAATATGAAAAATAGATTTTTACTTGGATGTGTTTCTTTATTGTCTTTAGTTCTTCCTTCTTGTAACAATAATGGTCCAACTTCATATACCTATGACCGTTCCTATTTCAATGGTATTTGTGCTCTAACAGGCGAATTTAATAATGGAGTAGATGTTGGCTTAACCAATGATTGGACCGCAAGCAAAGTTAAAGCTATCGGTGCGAAATCATTCCGCTTATGGATTGGACTAAGTGGTCTATTTTCTGTCGGTGAAGAAGATGATTTACATGTTAATCAAAAATACTATCTAACGATGAAAGACCATATTGATAAATTAAAAGAAGCAGGAGTTAAGAATTTCCTTATTCTCTATTCTTCTTATGTTTATCCAACGGGTTATGTTCCTACTACAGGATATGTTGTTCCTAATCCAAAAGAAGAATATGAAGAATATATTCGTTTCTTAAACTTACAAAAAGAAGCTTCTAAGCAAATTAAAATAATGTTCCCTGAAATCCGCAACTTTGAACCTGGCAATGAACCAGATTTTGCGGTTCCTGGATGCATTCATAAAAATGGTTTTATTTTTAATGGAAGCAAAAAAGAAAACGAACCATACGCTTATAACATTGATGATAAAACATCGATTGTCATGGATTTATGTTGGTATGTTCGTCAAGGCATTAAAGAAGTTGATCCAGATGCAAGAGTAGCAATTCCTGGATTAACTTATGGAGTTGATGTTAACACAACTGACTTTTTAGATTTGTTATACAAAAAGGTTGAGTCTAGAACCTTACCTGCCGGACAAGAATATAGTGATATTAATCCTGATAATTATTTTGACATTATTAATTATCACCCTTACGCGGTTCAAACAACGGTTACTGGCGATATCGATTGGGATAAATGGCTCGAATATAACAAGAGTGTTTATCAAGTCGTTAAAGACCATAACGACAATGGTAAAGAAGTTTATCTATCTGAAATTGGCTGGACGGATAACGGAACCACTAACGAAGAGATAAAAGTTGAAATCGCTAATAACTACAAGATTGCTTATAACCTAATTAAGAATGAATTACCTTGGATTACCGCAATCTTTGCATTTAGATTAACTAATTTAAAAACTCAAGTTGAGAGTATTGCTGAAAAGAATTTTGGCATTTTCTATCATCCAGATGATGAAGTCCATAAAGGATCACCAAAACCAGCAGCAATAGAAATTGCAAAATTATATAACGGTGAAAATTACGATTTATTGGAGCATTTACAATGAGCGAAGAGAATAGATATTTTTTTGGTTTAGATGAAGTATCTGGACAACTTAATTCAGGAACCGACCAAGGGCTCAAAGATGAGTATATCGCTCATTTTGCGCAAGCATTCAATTGTCATACGGTACGTGTTTGGTTAAACACTAAAGAAATAATTCGTGTTGGTGAAGAAGATAAAATTGAGTTTGTTGCTGAAGGATTGATTAAATTACATAACTACTTAGATGCCCTTCGTCGTCATGGTGTAGAGAGATTCTTGCTTTTAGAGTGGGGATTTGTTTATCCATACGGATATATTGCTAGTGACCGCAATGTTGTGCCTGATCCAAAAAATGAACCAGACATGTATAAAAGATTCCTTTTGTTGCAACAAAAAGTCAGATTTGAAATTGCGTCTAATTTCTCTCTTGTTGAATATTATGAATCCACGAACGAACCAGATGGTGAAAACGGATTGTTCTTCCATAAAAATGGATTCCATCTAAATGGAAAAGATAACAAAGACTATATTTTTACCCGTGAGGAAGTAGAAGATATTGTTTTGGATTTAAATTATTACGAGAACATTGGTATTAAGATGGCAAATCCAGACGCTAAAATGCTTTTACCTGCGTTTTGTAATTTCCCATATGGTCCTTCATATTTAGACAGTATATATACCAAAATTGAGAGCGGAAAATATCCAACAGTGGGAGAAATTAAATCTAACCGTATTGAAAGCTTCTTTGAAGTACTCAATTGGCATCCATATAACCTTGTTAGTGTTCAAATCAATGATGAATGGATGCAAACACAAGAAAACTTAAGAAAAGTAATTTTGAAACATAACGATGGAAATCGCAAAGTGTGGTTTACAGAAAACGGATGGTCAGATTTTAAAAGAGAAGATGAGAAGCAAGATATCGCTAAAAGGTATATAGATTTGTTTAATGCTGTAAGCGAAACTATGCCTTGGGTTGAAACAGTGTTCTTGTTTAGATTATTTAATCTAGCTAATAGACCTGAAGATGAAGGGGAAGATAATTTCGGATTAATTCATAACGAATATGATTGGTATACTCCTCTACTTCCTAAACCAGCAGCGGTTTCTATTTATAAATATAGTAATGGTGAATCAGCGTCTTTAGACCCACTATATAAATATGCAATCAATAAAGATAAAGAACTATTCCCGTTCTATAGGATTAAAGGTGGAAGCGACTCCTTTAAGGTCTTAATTGTTGGAAACCACATCGCATATCAAAGAAAAGCTGAATGGAATGGTTATAATTCATCTAAAGGAATGGATTCTTCAACCGCTGATAAAGATTATTGTCACCTCATATATGAAGAATTAGAAAACAAAAAAGGTGATGTTGATATGACGGTTATTGATGCAAGAGTGTGGGAATATACGTTCTATTATCATAAACTTTATGATGAACTTAATAAGTTTAACGATAAGGAATACGACCTTGTAATTGTTCAACTTGGAGATAATGTTGGATTCAACTCTTTCAAAGACCATTGCTATAAGGATGATTTTGGAAAGCTTTGTAATTTCTTTATGTCCAAAAAAACAAAATTAATTATTACCGGAACCTTTGCGGGTAACATAAATGTTAACGAACATCAAAAAGAAGCGGCAAAATTACTCAATGCAGCATTTGTTAGCTTTAAAAATATAAACATGAACTATTCCTTGTTATCAGAACAGAAGTACCTAAATAATGAACACAAGATGTGTCCAAACGATTTAGGAATGAAAGCGATAGCGGAAGCGATTCTTAAGGAATGTAAATAAGACGAGTTGATCTCGTTTTATTTTTATATAAAAGTACATAATACTTAGTTATATTTAATGAAAAATATCAATATTTTGACATAATTGCTCTTTTTTGTGGTGCTAATATCATTTTATAATAAAATGAATATATCAATTACATAGAGGTATATTTATGGCTACTCTTAGTTTTAAGAATCTCAACAAGATTTATGACAATGATGTTCAGGCAGTTTTTGATTTTTCTTTAGATATCAAAGATAAAGAATTCGTTGTTTTTGTTGGCCCTTCAGGATGTGGCAAGTCGACAACTTTAAGAATGGTTGCAGGCCTAGAAAACATTACAAGTGGTGAACTTTATATTGATAATGTTTTGGTTAATAACATTGAACCTAAAGATAGAAATATCGCGATGGTTTTCCAAAACTACGCTTTATATCCACATATGACTGTGTATGGCAATATGGCGTTCGCACTTAAATTAAGGAAGATTTCTTGCCCAGTTTATGCGGAAAACGAAGAAGCAAACAAATTAAAAGAAGAAAACATGCTTTTAGTGAAGCAAGCAAGGTCGTTAAGAAAGAAAGCAGAAAAGCATAATGAAGATAAAGATATGCTTAATGAAGTATCTAAGATGTATGACCAAATTATTGATAATGATGAAAAGATTAAAGCTATTTTAGAAAAAGGTCATGTTAATGGTATTTGGGAAGAAAAAGTAAAAGATCTTGAAGAACAAATCAAGATGGTTATCCATGAAAAAAATAAATACCAAAGATATCTAAATAAAGGTGGATATACCCCTGAAGCCACTAAAGCGTTAGAAGATGGCGTTTCTCAAAGAGAAAAACAACTTGAGAAACTAAATAAAGACCTTGAATATTATAAGAACAACAATGTTCCTTTATTTGTAAGCCGTAAATTATCCCGTTATGAAATGGATATTGAAATAAATAGAGCCGCTAAAATCTTAGACTTAGAAAGATATTTGTCTAGAAAGCCAGCTGCTCTTTCTGGTGGACAACGTCAAAGAGTGGCTCTTGGTAGAGCAATTGTTCGTAATCCAAAAGTTTTCTTAATGGATGAACCATTATCTAACTTAGACGCAAAATTAAGAGTTCAAACCAGAAGTGAAATCATTAATATCCATAAGAAAGTTAATGCGACTACGATTTATGTTACCCATGATCAAACTGAGGCCATGACTATGGCGGACCGTATTGTTGTTATGAAAGATGGATATATCCAACAAATCGATACTCCGTATGATATTTATTACAACCCAAACAACATCTTTGTAGCGAGCTTTATTGGCAATCCTCCAATGAACTTCTTAAATGGTAAGTTCGATGGTAAGAATGTATGCCTTGATTCAGACGATGGTAATGTTCAAGTTGCCTTTAAGTTAACAGATGAACAAATCAAAAATCTCAAAGACTATAAAGATAAAGAAATAGTTATCGGTATTAGACCAGAGAATATGTTCCAAAAAGGTAGCCAAGAGATTAAAGATGCGAAAAACTTCTTAGATATCTCGTGTGAGTTTAGAGAATTAATGGGTTATGACTCAATTGTTCACACCCATATCAGTGGACAAGCTTTATTAGTTAAAGTTAGCAGTGCGAAAGATATTAAATCAGGTGATGATTTAGAAGTTGGCTTTAATAATGATGCTTTATATTTCTTCAACAAAGAAGATGGAAAGAGAATTCGTTAATAGTTATGGACAAGTCTATTCTTAAATATAATCGTGAAATCTATGTTACTCCTTTTGATAAAGGAGATGTGATGTACTTTGAAACCGCTCTTCCTATTGAAGGAGAAGAGATTTCACTTCTATACCCTATTAGTGAGGTCCTATTTGTGACTAACTATGGGCTTGATATTATCTACGAAGAAGGAAAGGATTATCTTGTTAAAAACGGAAAGATAATTATTCCTAATGGAAGTAAAATTAAGCAACTCTCTATTGATGAATATTATCTAAAAGACGGTACTTCTTTCCCGTTAAAGATATCAAAAGAGCACTGCCCATATAAATTTAATGAAGATAGATTTGTGCTTTATGGTGAAGGAGATTTCTTTACAAAGAATCAAATTGCAGTAACTTATAAGCACTTAAACACTCATAGTCTATATTCACAAGTTGAACAAAGGGATAAGCTTCCTAATTTCTTTAATAAAATAAGTAAGAACCATGAAGCATCTATTCTATTTTATGGTGACTCAATTACGGTAGGCTGCAATAGCAGTGGCACTGAATATGGAAATAATACTTCTCCTTATGCGGAAAGCTGGCCGGTTATGGTGAGTAAAACCATCGAAGATAGATGTAAAACAAAAATCAACTATATCAACACTGCTGTTGGAGGAACAACAACTGAGTGGGGAAGAGATAACTACAAAGAAAGAGTTAATCAATATCATCCTGATTTACTCGTTTTAGCGTTTGGGATGAATGATCCTTGGAACAAAGAAAAGCATATTTCTTTAATTAAAGAAATCATCAATGGAGTTAGGGAAGATAACCCTAACTGTGATGTGATATTGATATCAACATCAGTTCCAAACCAAGAATCAGAACAAGTTAAACTAGAATCTAAATATTTCTATGAGGAATATGAAAAGTTAGATATTGATAGAGTGGCGGTTGTAAATATGACCAAAGCTCATTTAGATATATTAAAATATAAAAAGTTCAAAGATATGACTGGGAATAACGTTAATCACCCAAATGACTTTTTAGCAAGATTATACGCTCAGTCGATTTTAAAAGTTTTAGGACTATAACATTAATGTCAACGGTCACACTTAAAGATTTAAAACTTGGATATAAAGTAAAAAGAAAACAATATAACATTGTTTCTGATGGTTTAAATGTGACTTTTCCTAGTGGGAAAATAAGCGTTATTATCGGAGAAAGTGGATGCGGAAAAACTTCTATTCTTAGAGCAGTCGCAGGAATCTTAGCGCCACTAGAAGGACAAATACTATTTGATGATACTGATGTGACCAATTACGATCCAGGAAGTAGAAATATTTCTTATGTTAGTCAAATGATTGGTCTATACACAAACTTATCTGTTTTTAACAATATTGCGTTCCCTTTAAGAGCATCTCACACTCCAAGTGATGAGATTAGAGAAAGAGTTTTAGAAGTAACAGATATGATGAAAATAAGCCACTGCTTAAGTAGAAAGCCAAGAGAATTATCAATTGGCCAGGCTCAAAGAGTGGCAATTGCTAGAGCAATCGTTAAACGTTCTATTGTTTATTTACTAGATGAGCCTTTTTCTAATATTGATAAAACCTTATCCAGCCAATTAACAGTGGAACTAAAACAGATTTTTCAAAGATTAAATGCGACAGTTATTTTTGTGAGCCATGATATATCAGAAGCTCTTACTATGGCGGACAAAGTATATGTGATGCATGAAGGGGATTTTATTTATCAAGGATCCCCAGATCAGTTATTGAAATCAAAAGATGAAAGAATTGTCAGGTTACTTAAACAATAATATGACTTACTTATATAACGAAGATGGATTAAACCAAATAAACAAGGAGAAGAAAGCCAATTTATGGTTATTTGTTCTTTTTGCATTTCTATTTGTAGTTTCAACAGTCGTATTTATTTTAGTGAGTACTTATGAGACGAAAGTAGTGTTTTCAATCATCTCAAGTGTTGTTGGTTCATTATTTGTTGTTATTGCTATTTTCTTCTTATCTAAATATTTATATTTAAGGAGACTATCTTTTGAGTATGAGACTTTATTCACTAGTGAGAATAAGAAAATACAATGTGAGATATTAGAGTGTTCTTCGTTTATTACCACTCTTCCAGATAAATCGAAATGCTACGAAGTTTTAATTAAATGTAATGATAGGGAATCTATATATTACTTAAGCAATATCTTTGATAATGAGCTCATTAAGCCAGGGAAATGCTTAATCGCTGTGAGCCATGATTATTTGAAAGGATATCAATATGAAAACTAGATTTTCTTTCAAGAATCATTTATCACACACATTCTTTATTTATATTGCCACAATTGCGGTTACTTCTTTAGGATGCTCTTATGGGATCATGTTAAAAACTAATCCAAAAGATTTTGAAAAGTTTTCTATTTTTACAGAAGCTAGTTTTATTAATGAGACTAGTTTTAGAAATCAAATGAATGATGTTCTTCCTGAAGACAAAATAATTAATTTATATTATGCGGATGTTAATGATAGGTCATATAGTACTTATTTCTCTTCCTTTGGTCTTAATAGCGATATTTGCTTACTTTCTAAGACAACATTAGATAAGTTTGAAAGTATTCAATTCTTAAACTTAAAAGACACAAAATGGGATTTAGCTGAAAATTATTATTTTGAGACATATAGCATTGGTGTTAAATGCCACTCAAAAGATGGTTCAGAATTAAATAGTTATTTTACTTTTGATGCTGATGATTATTATTTGCTTATTTTAAAAAATAGTGTTCATCTTAAAGGCATCACGAGTGGAAAAACAGATCAAACAAATCGAGTATTGGAGTATTTATTATCGTTATGAGCGAGAAGAAAAAGACGTTGTACTTCAAAAGAAATAAATATCGTGATAGCGAATTCACAGAAAACGATTTGCCTTTAAATCGTAGAAGTCAGTTTTTTGATATTGTTAAAAACGATTGGAAGACACTTCTATTAATCGGGGTAGTGCTTTTAGTTAGTTCAATCCCATACTTAACAATTGATGTTATCCACTGGTTCATTGTTTTAGAGTTACCAGATCAACTCGTTAGTAGTGGCGGAACTCCAGAAATGATCATTCAGACAATGAAGTTAACAGAAATTTTATATGAGGCAATTTTAGTTCCGGCAACCTTAATTCTTGCTGTTCCTTTAGCAGGAGCTTCAAGAGTGTTAAAAAGATTAGTCCATGGAGAAGGAGTACTATTTAAGGAAGACTTTTTCCAAGGAATAGTAATGAATATATGGCAGTTCTTGCTTCTTTTATTCATTTATACAGTTTTAAGATTTGTAACACAATTTGTGCACATCTATATGGCGGGAATACCTTATGTTTCTGATATCACCTATGGAGTGTCCATGGGTATTCTTCATATTATTTTTATTCCAATCCTCTTATTTATGTTTTCTCAAACTGCAATGTATAAAATTAAGTTTTGGCTTAATTTCAAAAACTCATATAAGCTCGCATTTAATTCGATTCTTGTCATGCTTTTGTTCTCACTTGTTATCTTTGGGGTTTATTATATGAGATATATCTCTCATCCTGTTTTGCGTATTGGATTAGACTCTTTATTAATACTTCTTTCACCTTTGTATCTTTTATCGATTGATTTGTTTACGATATCAAAGTTTGATATTTATATTAATAGAGAGAATTATCCTGAAATTTATAGAAAGGGGTTAAGGCCAGAAAACCGATAAGATATGGAACTATATACTGCTCAAACAATTAGAAAATGTCCTTACACATCACACATTTTGGTGCCACCTTCTGCAATGCATCAATCAACTTTTTTTGTGATGACTATTGTTGAAAAAGGTGAAGCCACTATTGAAGTGTTCTCAAGAGATGGTAGTTCATCTAAGGAGATCAAAATAAAAGAAAACTATTGTTTTTTCATCTACCCATTTTCCCCTATCATTTATCGTTCATATTCAAAATCTTTTTCCGCTAGAGATATTTATCTAAACGAAAAGACAATGAAGCATTGTTGTGACTTTTTACAAAAAGGTCTTTATGACAAGCTTTTAGATTTGCCTTTTGCCCCAACTTTTAAACTATCTCCATCATCTTTGATTTTTATTGCAGAATGTACTTCTCAGTTAATTGGAGAAAAGATTTCTGAAAAGAAGAATCTCTTATATAAATCTTTGATTTCGCTTCTTATTTCTCAATATGTTACAAGCAAATCCAATAATAATGTTTTACCAAAATGGTTAAATGGATTTTTGCGTCGTATGGATGAAGCAGAATTCGCTGATAAGAGTGTTGAAGAACTTGTTAAAACAACAAACTATTCTCATGGATACGTAAATCGTGAATTCAAGAAGTATCTAGGATGTTCAATTATTCAATTTATTATTCGCAAGAAATTAGATAAAGCAACTGTCCTATTAACGACAACAGATTATTCGGTTGAAACAATTAGTGATATGCTTAATCTTTCTAATGTTTCAAACTTTATTAACATTTTCAAAAAGCGTTATGGTTTAACCCCTGCTAAATATCGTAAGTTACACGGATCCTCAATTCAGATTGATACTTATCAAGAGTGGGGAGATACAACTTACACTATGAAATAGTGTTCCTTTTATATCATTTCTTTGATTTTTATTATCTATTTTTAGACATGTATATTTCAAATATACAATTAGACTCCTATATTGTGATAAGATACAACTATAGGAGTTTTATATATGTCAAACAGATTCATGTTGAATGAAACCTCTTACCATGGTCATGGAGCAATTTTAAATATCGTTCCAGAAATCAAAGCTAGAGGATTTAAAAATGTTTTAGTGTGTACTGATGAGTCACTCGTCAAATTTGGAGTATCACAAAAAGTCACAAAACTTTTAGATGAAGGTAAAGTTAATTATCAAATGTTTACCGACATCAAACCAAACCCAACAATTGAAAACGTTCTTGCTGGTGTTAAGGCTGCAAAAGAATTCAAAGCTGACTCAATTGTTGCTATCGGTGGTGGTTCTTCAATGGATACCGCTAAAGCAATTGGTATCATCATTACTAACCCAGAATTTGCAGATGTCAGAAGCTTAGAAGGTGTTGCACCAACTAAACACCCTTGCTTGCCAATTATCGCAGTTGCAACAACTGCTGGTACTGCTGCTGAAGTTACTATTAACTACGTCATTACCGATGTTCAAAAGAAGAGAAAATTCGTTTGTGTCGATGTTCACGATATGCCAATCGTTGCTGTCGTTGATCCAGATATGATGGCGAGTATGCCAAAATCCTTAAAAGCATTTACAGGTATGGATGCTTTAACTCACGCTATTGAAGGATATACAACTAGAGGCGCATGGGAAATGAGTGATATGTTCCATATCAAAGCTATTGAACTTATTGCTAAAAACTTAAGAGATTCAGTTGCTGGAAATGACAAAGGCGGAGAGAATATGGCTCTAGCACAATATATCGCCGGTATGGGATTCTCTAATGTTGGTTTAGGTATTGATCACGCGATGGCGCATACATTAAGTGCGTATTACGATGTTCCACACGGAAAAGCATGTGCGATGTTATTACCAATCTCTATGGAATTCAATAAAGATTACACTGGCGAGAAATATCGTGAAATCGCTAGAGTGTTTGGTGTTAAAGATGTTGATAAGATGTCTCAAGCCGAATATCGTGACGCTGCAATTAAAGCTGTTAGACAATTATCAGTTGATGTTGGCATTCCAACACAATGTGTCGAAATCAAAGAAAGTGATTTAGATGCATTAGCAGATGATGCTCTTAAAGATGCTTGCTATCCAGGTAATCCAAGAGAAGCAACACACGCTCAAGTCGTTGAAATGTTTAGAAAATTAATGTAATCGACCAAATATAAAAAAACATAGCCAAGGAAATCCAAGGCTATGTTTTTTAATTACTTGTTTTATTGTTTCGATATTCTAGCGGAGACATTCCAACATGCTTTTTAAATAGATTATAGAAGAATGTTAGATTGTTATACCCAACGTGATAGGCGATGTCGTTAATATTTGCATCAGTTGATTCAAGTAGCACTTTACAGGCCTTTATTCTTTCGTTCTCAATTAACTTTTGAAAAGAAAAACCGGTTAGTTTTTTAATTCTTTTGCTCAAATAGTTATAGTCTTCATTTAATAGGGCTGCTAATTCTTTTAAAGATCCTTCTGTATAGTTGTTCTCAATATAGTTATAAGTCTTGAATAGAATAATTGAATCATAGTTTGAGGTTTTGCTTTCTTCAGCATATTCAGCGTGCCTTAATAGTTCATTAATTAAAATTAGAAAGTATTGTCTAAGTAGCTCGTTTGTCTTCTCATCCTTTTCTTCATAGGTGAGTAAGATATTTTCGATGATGTTTTGAACTTGCTCATTTTTGCCAACATGAAAAATAACTGAATTGCTTTCTTCTTTGTTACTGAGCAAATTAATTAAGAACTTTTTAAGATTGCCTTCTGTATCAATAAAAGGGAACAAAAAGTCGAAAAATTCCGGCAAAATAATGAAATTTAACAGCAAATCGTCTTCTTTTGCTGGTAAAAACTCATGTTGAGAATTTTTGGATAAGAACAACAACTCGCCTTGTTTTAGGGTTACTTTTTCACCATCTAATATCTCGTGAATTTCACCACTTAAAACATAATTTATTTCTAAGTAGTCGTGACTGTGTTTTTTAATATAGCAAAAGCGAGGATGTTTTCTAACGACGATCATTCCGTTAGTGATGTAATCTTTTGCGTTCATCACCTGGGCATCATCTTTTGAATTAGAATAGCTCCCTGTTTCTTTTAAGTGAGATAACGCTCTTAACTCATCTGCGTTTTTCTCTTTGTATTTTCGAATTATGCTTTCGTTCATGTTATTCATTATACACCAAAAGGCAAAAATGGTTACTATTTCTCACTAATATCATTATTCTATTTTTTATTATTGAAGAATAAAATATAACCGTGAACGAAATGGAGAAAATGGATTATGAATGATTTTTTAAATTCACGTTTTGTTAAAGAAGTTAGTGAGATTACTAACAATATGTATCACCAAGGATGGGATGAACGTAATGGTGGTAACATCTCATATTTAATTGATGAAGAATATGTAAGGGAATATTTCCCAAAAGATAAATACATTAGAGATATTGAAATGGGTTTCACTGCGGATGAAATCTGTAGAAACAAATATTTCTTAGTTACTGGTACAGGAAAGTACTTTAAAAATGTTAT
>CAMOSZ010000080.1:0-2933 GCA_946625285.1 uncultured Caryophanales bacterium
AAATGCGGCTATGAAGGATACATCTTCTGCCGTCCACTTCCGTGGTATGTTTCTCTTCCAAACTTTAAAGACTATCCACACGGTCCATTCCTATGGGAAGGATATGATGGATCTAGAATTAAAGCCTTAAGATATGAAGATCCACTTCATAACTACACAACCGAATTAGGAAGAGCAAAACAAGGCATCTTAGAGAAATATGAAGTCTATAAAGACTTAGATGTCATCCCTGTCTTATGGGGAGTTGGTAACCATGGAGGAACATCTAGTGAAAAAGATTTAGAAGATATCATGGTTCTTCAAAACGAAAAGAAAGGCGAATGGGAAATCATCCATTCTTCTTTAGAAGACTATTTTGATTCCACTAACCCAGTAACAGTAGAGAAAAGACACATCTTTGTCTTCTCAAAAGCGTATTCATCAGTCAACGCGATTAAATTAGCTCATGACCAATTAGAAAATGCTTTATATTTCACTGAAAAGATTTGTACCGCCAGCGATATAGCAGGCAAATATTCATATAACAAAGAAGTGCTAAAGAATGCTGAAAAGATACTTTGTCAAATCGAATTCCATGATGTTTTAGCAGGTACTGCTATTAAAACTGGAACTGATTCATCATTAAGAAAAGCTTATAAGGCTATCGAAGAACTTAAAGCAGAGATGTTTAGTGCCTTTTCTTCTTTAGCAAACGACCTTCCAAAAGCGCCAGCAAACGAAGAGAATGTTGTCTTCTTTAATCCATATCCTTATCAATATGATAATTACGTTGAATGTGAACTTTATCCAAACGTTTATATAAGAACACCAAATACACAATATAAAATCACTTTATTTGATGTGAACAACAATCCAGTGCCATATCAAATCATCAAAGAAGAAAGTAATATCGCGGATCAACATCGCGTTCGTATTATTTTCAAAGCAAAGATTGATGCCTATTCAGTCACTTCATATCACGCTCATTTTGATTTTGAAGAAAAGACCACTACTGATAAATCATTTGAAGGAGATATTAAGTTAGTGGACAAAGTCAAAGAAGTTGTTATCTCTTCTAAAACCGGTCTTATTTCTTCATTTAAAGTTAATGGTAAAGAATTCTTAAACGGAGAAGCTTCTATCCCTATGACATTTGATGATAATGGAGATCCATGGGGATGGAGATTACATGATTTAACAACCGCTACTTTCTCCGATAATAGCTGGCCTCAACCAGAACACAAAAATTCCTTAAAAGCTTTTAAATTAGATAACCGTTCAAAAGGTATAACTCAAGGTTTAAAGGGAGTTTCAATTATTGAAAAGGGACCATTCCTAACTGAAGTTCAAGCTTTATTCTACAAAGATGAAAACCATGTAATTGTTAATTACAAGATTTATAAAGACACTCCATATATTGATGTTAAATATCATGTTTTATGGAATGAAAGAAATAAAGGTTTAAAGATTAAATTCCCACTTAATGGAGATAATAAATATTTTGCTCAAATGGCATTTGGTAGTGAAGTTTATAAAGCGGACGGAATTGAAAACCCATCAAATAGATTTATCGGTGTTCATAACGGAGAAGATGTTTTTGCTATTTATAATAGAAGCGGCATCCATAGCGCTTCTAAAAAAGGACATAACCTTTATGTTACTTTCTTAAATGGTGCTTCCTGGTGTGCTCACCCAACTTCACCAATCAATCCTCTTGTTCCAAAAGATCGATATGATGCCTCTATCGAACAAGGCGTTCATGATTTTGAATTAAGAATAGGAGTTAACAAAGTTGAAGAATGCGAAAGAATCGCTAACGAATTCAATCAACCAGTGTATAAGGTTTTATATTATCCACATGGAGATGGTAAAAATGTTGCTTCTAACATAGTCACTGTATCAAATAGAGATATTGTTATCACTGCTCTTAAAAAGAGAAAAGACAATACATATTTAATCCGTCTATATAATGGAGTTTCTCATAATAATGAGACTACATTAAATATCAAAAGCGCATCCAAACACATAACATTTAAGAAATATGAATTTAAGACATTCGTGTTTGACGGAGAAAAAATCGTTGAATCGAAGGAAGCTGACTTATATTAATTATGGAAAAGAAATATATATTTAATAACAACTCAATTACCATCGATTTCACTAACAAGACTATTAAGTCTATGACCTTCAAAGGTGAAGAGATGATAGAAGGTGGAGTTTCTTTCTTCTCACTTAGAATGAGAAAGAAAGATAACACCCATTACTATTTACCAGCGAAGCTTTTCAAATTTGAAAAATATGAAGATAACAAAGCTTATTATTCACACGAAGAAGCTGATGTTGTTCTTTCTATTAATGAATTAACAAACGGACTCAAATGGTCAATTAAAGTGATTAACCACACCGATTTACTTTTAGAACAAGTAGAAATCATGAGTATTGGTGTTCACTCCAAACTCCTAAATGAAGAAAACGGAAAGGGCGAAATCGTCGTTCCATATAACGAAGGACTACGCGTTACATCAATGAAGCAAAGAGAAGCGTCAGTCTTCCGTTATTTTGATGTTGATTATCCTTCTGAAGGTCTTTATTACATGTATCCAAATATGGTGTCCTCTCCATTTATGTCCTATATCCATAACGGAACAGGAATCTATTTTGCAATGTTAGATAAAGAATCTACTCCTAAACATATTGATTTCCGTTATTTTGAAGATGTTATCAAAACTGAAATGGCGGTATTCACCAATATCAATTATGGTCAAAACTATGAGATGAACTTCGACAGCGTGATGCTTTTCTTTGAAGGTGATTATTTTGATGCCTGTGAGTTATACCGTAATTGGTTCTACGAAAATAATGGTAAGAAGTTAAAAACCATAAAGGAAAGATATAACGAACTCCCACATTGGTATCATGAATCTCCAGTTATTATCACTTATCCACTAGTGGGC
>CAMOSZ010000081.1:0-13372 GCA_946625285.1 uncultured Caryophanales bacterium
AGCCGCAACAACGGTGTTAGTACATTCCGCTAAGTATTTAGCGCCACCAATATTCTCTAGTTCTTTTAAGTTATCAAGTTCTTCGGCGACAGTTAAAACATCGACATCAACTCTTCTGACTCCTAAAGAGGCAATTGCGCGGTAAATAATTTGGTGTTTGCCTAAAAAGAAATCACTTTCTTCTAAGGTGTTTAAAATATCAAGGCAATAGTCTTTTGAAAGCATCGCACTGCCTAAAACAACACGTTCAGCATCCGCGTTATAAGGTAATTCAGTTGCTACTTTTTTTGTGTCATTCTTACGAGCCATAACTATTTCCTTTCACCAATATGTACTTTGATTTCACCAATAACACCCTTATATAGCTCGATTCTAAGTTTATAAATACCGAGCATATCAAGAGGTCCTTTGTCGATAAATTTTCTCTTATCGATGGTGATATTAAATTGTTTCTTCATTTCCTCTTCAACTTGTTTAAGAGAAATGGAACCAAATAATTTAGAATCCTTACCAACTTTGGCAGTGAACTCTAAAATAATATCTTTAAGTCGCTCCGCTAACGCTTGAGCGTCTTTTTTATTGTTTTCTTCATTAATACGAGCAGTTTCTTTTTGCTCTTCTAAAATTTCCACACTCTTTTTAGAAACTGGAACAGCGAGTTTTTGTTTTAACAAAAAATTATTTGCGTAGCCATCACTGACTTTCACTGTTTGGTTCTTTTTACCAACTTTTTTTACATCAACTAAAAGTATTACTTCCATATTACATTTCTTCCGGTGCGTGTTTTCTATTTACGTCTGCTTTTGCTTCAGACAAGTATTTACGAATTGTGTTAAGTAAAATCTCTTCTACTTCATTAACATCACTCTTTAAGAAAGTGGCTGCTGAGGAAGTAAAGTGACCTCCTCCACCCATCTTTTCACATAATTTAGAGACGTTAATAAGTCCATCACTACGAGCAGAGATTTTGATTTCTTTTCCACTTGTTCTACCAATGATAAAGGCGGCGTGAATTCCCTTCATTTGTAAACAAGCATTTGCTGCTTTAGCAATAGAAGCAGCGTCATAGAATTGGTTTGGATTAGCAATCGCATAGACTACTCCGTAGTCAGCGGTTTTCATCTTCGAAACAATATTTGTTGTTTCAATATATTCTTCATAATCATCTTTAAGTAAATCATCAGCGACAGAGTTATCCGCTCCATATTCTTTAAGAATGGTAGATGCTTCAAATGTTCTAATACCAGTATTCTTACTCTTATAGAATGAGCTATCAAGGAAGATACCAGAAAGCATAATAGTCGCATAAGTTGAATTTAATTCAATACGTGGAGAAATAGACGAGAATCTAATGAATTCAGTAATTAATTCAGAAGCACTACTAGCAGCTGGATCAATATAGTTAAAAACAGGAGATTCAATGTATTCTTCAGCACGTCTATGATGGTCAATAACAACAACCTTATTAGTGCGGTCTAAAATAGCAGGTGCCATAACCATTGATGGAATATGAACATCACAAACAACCACTAAAGTATCAGATTTAACTAAACCTAATGCATCTTTAGATGGAACGATTAAGTTTTCAAGTTCTTCACGGTTAAAGCTGCTAGTTAAGGCTGCTCTAGTTTTAATTTCTGTAGCCTTTAAGTCAACTACTAACTTTGAAGGAACTTTCATTCTTTCACAGATTGCTTTAACGCCTAAACAGCTTCCTAAAGCATCCATATCCATATTTGTGTGTCCCATAATAAGGACATTACTAGCGTTTTTAATTAAGTTAATTAAGGAGTCTGCAAGAACACGGATCTTAACTCTACTACGTTTTTCTTGTGCTTCGGTTTTACCACCATAGAACTCCATTTCTTTGCCATAAACAGAAACGACGACTTGGTCACCACCACGAGACATAGCAATGTCAAGGGCAGCACTAGCGAGTTCGTTTAATTTAACGACATCTGGGAAGTCTCTAGCAATACCGATAGATAAGGTAAGAGGGATATCTTCTCCAAAGGAGACACTTCTAACTTTATCAACGATAGAGAAGTTATCAGCTTGCATCTTACTATATGCATCATAGTTGCAAAGCATTAAATAGTTACTATCTTTAAACTTACGTAGTAAGACACCATATTTTTGTGCATATTCAAAGATGATATCTTTTGCCTTAGTAATTGTGTCGTTATAATCATCATCACCTTTAATAACTTCTTCGTAGTTATCCATAGATAAAATACCAACGACAGGAGCTTGCAACTTGGAATATGAATAGATTGATTCATAATCAGTAGTATCTTTAAAAATCCATAATCCAGCGTCACTTAAATATTTAACTTCAAAGTTACGGTTATTAATGATCAACTTAGCAACTTCATTAGAGCCTTTATCTTTTAATGTTCTTAACTCTCTTTGCCATTCAAAAATATTTAAATCGAGAATATCGATGTGTCTTTCTTTAAATAAATCGTTATGCCAAATGACAACGTCATTTTCATCAGTAACCACTAAACCAATCATCGCAAAGTTATATGCTTCTTGAACATCACTACCAATGACTTCAGCGGCCTTCAAATCAGTTTTATGACGATATGAAGAAATACTAATATATGCAATCCAAAGAATAAGGATATTAATTCCAACAATACCAACTGCTCCACCGATAACATATTCGGGAGATATTACATCTCTTGTACCAGCGAAGTTATTGAAGTAAAAAATAACAAATAAAGTTAAGCCAACTATTTCAACTAAAACAGCTGGAAAGACAACTGCACGGAAGGTATGGATTTTCTTTTTCATAGTAGTTTTATTATATATATTCGTGTGTGCAAATGCGAACAAAATTCTCAAACTCATAAAACATAGAAAACGAAATGTTTTCTTCTTTTGTTAGAGTGGACCCCTATTTTTTGTCGTTTGATTTTGTTGCCTAAAGAAATAAAAAAGCAAATTTAAGTGCTTTCTTATATGTTTTTTGCTTTTTATTCGTTTAAGAAGTCTTCAATTTGCTTTAAGATTTTTTCATCACTTTGATAAGAGAAATTATTCGCATCTATTTCTAGTACTTTTCCATACATCTTTTCGTTTCTTCTATCTAAGGTGTATTTCCTAAATTTCTCTATCTCATCAAGTTTATTTACCGTATGAACTGGGTGTCTATTTTCGTTAATTATCCTATTCATATATCTCTTGAACAATATGTCTGGATCACCCACTAAATTGATATTTAAAATTGAATAGCCATAAGTGTCCGCTAAGTCAGACAATATTTTGAGATAATTTTCGTGAAAATTAGCCTCTAATATTAAATCTTTACCAGTTGGGGCAATTTCTTTAAATCTATTCACTACTTCATCTAACGCCATAACGGATAATTTATGGTTCTTTTCGTAAGTATCGTATTCATAGTGATTCGCAAGTTCTTCTTTATATTCATCCTTTGTAAAAAGAGGAAGATTAAAGCGATCTCTAACAATAATTGCAAAGTGGGATTTGCCTGTTGCAAGGTCGCCATTTATTAAAATTAATTTCTTCATACCGATTTCCTATTCATAATTTATATCAAATCATGATACAATACGATAGAAAAATATAGGTACTTAATATGGAATATATTATTTTGCCAAACAATTTAAAAATGCCTATTGTTGGCTATGGCACTTACAAAGTCAGCGATGAGGTCGAAGGGAAAAAGGCAATTTTAAACGCGGTCAAAGCTGGGTATCGCCTTTTTGATACCGCTCAACAATATGGTAATGAAAAACTTGTTGGCGAAGCTTTAGCGGAATCAGGAGTTCCTAGAGAAGAACTTTTCATCACCACAAAACTCCATTTTAAGACATTCGATAACCCTATTCCTAAATTAGAAGAATCATTTAAAAATCTCCAAACCGATTATTTGGATTTAGTTATTATCCATTGGCCATATGGAGACTACTACAAAGCATATAAAGTGTTAGAAGATTATTATAAAAAAGGAAAGATAAAGGCTATTGGGGTTTCTAATTTTGATCCTGCTAGATTAGTGGATCTCATCAAAAACTGCGAAATCAAACCAATGGTTAACCAAGTAGAAGTTAATATCTACTGTCAAAGAAAAGAAGAACTCAAATGGTATAAGAAATATGGTGTTCCTGTAGAAGCTTATTCTCCATTAGGACATGGTTCTCAACCAGAGTTACTTCAAGAAGAAACGTTAATTAGAATCGCTAAAGCACATGATAAAACCCCTGCCCAAGTAGCGATTAGATACATTGTTCAACAAGGGATACCTGTCATTCCAAAAAGCAGTAATGAAAATAGAATCAAAGAGAATTTTGATGTCTTAGATTTTTCATTAACCGAGGAAGAAATGAATGATATTGCTTTACTAGATAAAAAAGCACCTATTGTAGGTCGCTCCGAAGATCCTTTTGTGGTTGAAAGATTATACGACAAGAAAGACTAATACATCATGAAAAAAAGAGACGCTGTTAATATGAGCATCGAGCAGATGGATGCTCAACAAAGAAAAATCGAAGCAAATAGAAAAAAAGATGAATTTGATGAAAAGAAAAGCAAGGCTCGTCCTTCTTTATTAAAAAGAGTCGCATCAGGACTAATTGACTTTGCTTTTACAGCAATCTTTGCCGGTGGATTATTCGCTTTAACATATTTCACCATCTTCCCATCCGTGGGGTATCAAAGTTCCGCTCAATTCATCTTAGATGAATATGTGGATTCGGGTCTTTTTGTGTACGGCAGTACGGGTTATGAGCAACTTACTAGTCACTATGATGCAAATAAGACTCCAGAAGAAAACTATGATGTTCCAGTTTCCAAGTACTATCAGACAAACGAAAGAGCAATCTCTGAAAATCGATATGGTGAATACCTAGATAGAAAATTAACTTCCGGTTATTACGAATTAAATGCAGATAATGAATGCGTTAGAAAAGCAGATGTTTCTACCACAACCGCAAGAGAATATTTAAAAAATGAATATAATGCCGCTGTTAGTTTCTTCCACGCTAATCCAAAACTAAGAGAAGCTAGTAGAGTCGTTGGAAAAACAATGGCGATTTCACTTTTAATAATCGCAACAATTAGCAGCACGATTTTCTATATTGTTGTTCCACTGATTGATAAGAAAAATAGAACATTTAGCTTTATGATTTTAAAACTAATAGTTGTTGATACTAAAACACTTAGACCAATTTCAAAATCAAAGAATGTATTAAGGTGCTTTGTTTTCATAGTACTAACATTTATAAGTCCATTTACAATGAACTTATTGTTTGGTAACTTTACATTTTCCTTTATTCCATTTTTCATTAACGTCGCTATTTTATCGTTCAGTAAAAACAATACTGGTATTCACGATTTAGCGGCCGGTGCTAACGTCATAAACGAAAGTTATTCAAATGCATTTGAAATGTTAAACACAATCAAATCCCAAGGAGGACCAATGTAATGAATATTTTATTAGTGAATGATGATGGCTATTTAGCCCCTGGTATTAATGCCTTTAAAAAAATCTTAGAAAAATATGGAAAGGTATATGTTGTTGCCCCACATAACTGGCAAAGTGGCAAGTCAGTTGGTATCACATTTTTCCAAAATCTTCCAATTCATAAAATAAACGACACTACTTGGTCAGTTGAAGGAACTCCTGCTGACTGTGTTATTGTCGCCAACTTAGTAATCAAAGAAAAAATTGATTTAGTCGTCTCTGGAGTCAATAACGGATATAACCTATCCTATGATTCTATGTATTCAGGCACTTGTGGAGCGTGCTATCAAGCACTGATGTATAAGATGAAAGCAATAGCCTTCTCTGTAGAAAAATTCTTCGGTGAAGATCAACCACAAATAAACGAAGATATGGAAGAAGTCTTCAAATATATCCTTGATAACAATCTCACAAGTGAAGACTATTTCCTTAATGTAAATATGCAAGAACCTCAATATTCTCATCCAAAAGGTATTAGGTTTACTCGCCTATATCCTCGCCTTTCTGTATTCAAAATGGAACCACATAACATTCCAAAACATGTCTACAAAGTTCAACACCACTATGAGACACCAGATATCGATTTAAATTACGATATCACTGCTACTAAAAATGGCTATGTTTCAATTACACCACTTACTTTACCAATTTGTGATTTAAAAGCATTAGATGAACTTAAAGGAAAGGATGTTGATTATGCCACTCGTTAACACCAAAAAAATGTTTGAAGATGCCTATAAAGGCAAATACGCTGTTGGGGCGTTTAATGTTGATATTCTCACCCAATGCCAAGCTGTTTTAGAAGCCGCTGAAGAATGCAACTCACCAGTAATTCTCTCTTTCTCTAGCGGATCGAGAGATTTTTTCCATCCAGGGAATATCAAAGATATTCTTCTTATTGCCGCTAAAGATATCCATATCCCATGGGCAATACATCTAGACCATGGAAAAAACTTTGAAATTTGTAAGGCATGTATCGATGAAGGCTTTACTTCAGTCATGATAGATGCTTCGGCATATGACTTTGAAGAGAATGTAAGAATTACTAAAGAAGTAGTCGAATACGCTCGCGCACATGGGGTAACTGTTGAGGGTGAACTTGGCCCATGTTCTAAAAAAGATGATCCAAGATTTAAAAAATATACCGACCCTGAAATGGTTGTAGAGTTTGTAAAAAGAACTGGAGTAGATTCTTTAGCAGTTTCTATGGGTACTTGTCATGGACTTGCTAAGTTCCAACCAGATGAGGTTCCTACATTACAATTTGATTTAATTGAAGAAGTTGAAAAGTTATTACCTGGATTCCCACTAGTGCTTCATGGTTCTTCTTCAATTCCAGATGAGTATTTAAATATCTTTAATAATTATGGTGGAGAACTCAAAGGCACAAAAGGTGTTCCAGAAGAGTTATTACGCCAAGTTGCTCAAACCGCAGTCTGTAAAATTAACATTGGCACCGACTTCCGTGTTGCCTTTGTTGGTGGACTCAGAAAATCACTTTCTGAGATAAAAGATAAGTTTGAGCCAAGGAATTTCTTAGTCCCTGCAAGGGAGCAATGTAAAAAGTTAGTAAAAGAAAAATTATCAAATGTTTTTCAAAGTTCGGGCAAAGTCATTAATATATAAAAGGAGGAAAAATAATTACTATGCCATTAGTTACAACAAAAGAAATGTTTGAAAAAGCCCTTAAGGGGGGTTATGCCATCGGTGCATTCAACGTTGACACAATGGATATTCTCAAAGCGACATTAAGAGCTGCTGAGAAAACCCAATCACCTGTCATCATTGCTATCTCCAGTGGTGCCCTTAAATTCATCGGAGAAGACTACATCCGTCAAATCTGTGACTGTGCAGCAAAAGAATTCACAATTCCATTTGCACTTCACTTAGATCACGGTAAGAGTGTCGACCTCTGCAAGAGATGTATTGATATCGGATTTACATCTGTCATGATTGATGCTTCTGCTTATGATTTTGAAGAAAATATTCGTCAAACCAAAGAAGTAGTCGAATATGCTCACGCAAGAGGTGTTGTCGTTGAATCTGAACTCGGTGCTATTGCAGGTATCGAAGAAGATGTCGTCGTCGATGATAAATACGGCCAATTCACACATCCAGATCAAGCTGAAGAATTCGTTAAGAGAACCGGTATTGATTCCTTAGCCATCGCTATCGGAACAGCCCACGGTGCTTACAAATTCAAGCCAGGACAAAAACCACAATTAAGATTTGACATTCTTAAAGAAATCACAGAAAGAATGCCAGGTTTCCCACTAGTATTACACGGAGCATCCAGTGTTCCAGCTTCCGCCCTTGAAAGATTAAATACTTACGGCGGTAAGATGCCAGCAGCTATCGGTATCCCAGAAGCAATGTTAACAGAAGCTTCACAAAAAGGTATCGCCAAGATCAACGTTGGTACAGACTTAAGAGTCGCCTTCGTTGGTGGTATGAGAAAAGCATTATATGAACAACCAGAACAATTCGATTCTCGTTTATTCTTAAATGCTGGTCTTGATGCAATTACTGATTTAGTCGCTGACAAATTAGTTAACGTCTTCCACTCTGCTGGACACGCAAAAGACTAATTGCAATCTAAAAAAATAGAGCCATGATTATTCTTGGCTCTTTTTTTTACTATTTTTTTATTTTTAATTGTTTATCGCGTATGTAAACAGGTATTTACACGCGAACATTTTTTTGCTATTCTAAAAAAGTAAACAAATATAAAGCACTGAAAATGCGCGAATTTAGTCGCCAAAAAGAAATCGGACTTTTTGCTGTTTTTTTTGGGGTTTTATGTTTGATATTAGAATTTTTTGGAGGTAGATATGAAAAAGAAAATTCTAATCGGTTTATCTGTCGCAGCAATGGCTTCTGCAGGATTCGTCACTGGATGTAACAAAAAAGCAAATACATCACGTACAGGTTTAGACGTCTCTTGGGCTAGCTCAATGACACTTTCCGAACTCGAAGCAGCTTCAAAGAAAGAATTCGAGCAAAACAGCACACCATTTAAGGTTGTTGGTTTAACATCAGTTTTAGACAAAGTTGCAAAGACATTTGCAGCGAAGTACAAAACTTGGATTCACTACGGTGAAGAAGGCGAAGGCGCTCACGCTGACAACGTTTACGTTGATAGCTCATACAAAGATATGGCGTTATTAACCGCACTTGATTCTGCAAAAAACGGTTACTTTGCCGACTATGCATTAGTTCAAGACGCACGTTCGTTCGCAACGTATCTCAAGTCTGGAATTACTTACAACTACGTTCCATTCTTTGCAGCTGATGGTATTAAGCTCAGCACTGACGCAATGCTCCCATTAAAGGGCGTTCACTTCAACAAATTATTCTGGACAAATACCAACTTCACAAACATTACAGGAAAGACACTTTATAACATCTGGCAAATGGCTGGTACATCAGCAGATCCAGATCACTTAAGCAAAGTTTCATTCCAATCCCCAGAAACAGAACAAATTAACATGTCATTCCTAGTTTCTTGCTATGCTGAAGCAAATCAAAAGAGAATTGAAGATGCATACGAACACTACTATGGCAGAAAATGGGCAGCATCCAATAGCTACGCAACAGCAGGTGCCCAATGGGTTGATGAATTCATTAACAACATCAGCAGATATCACTCTTCTGATGGTACATGTATGAAAGAAACTCAATTAAAGGATGAATGGAAAGAAGGCTACGTCTACTATGGTGCTTTTGCAAAAATGAAAGACGCAGTTGGTAAATACTACTGGCCAGCAAACGCTGATCCAGATGATCCAATCCTCACTCCTTTAAAAGAAACTGAAGGCGAAAACGCTGGTAAAGTCAACGCCATGAAAACAGTTAAATGGGATTGGGAAATTGATGGATTTAACGGATTTATGTATTCCATGGATTCTCAAATCATCAACAATGCTAAATATCCATACACAGCTTGCTTATTCGCAAGAACACTCTTAGAAGAAGCATCCTATACTGGTGCTATCTATAACTCAAAGACACCAGATGCAGATGGACAAAAAGCTAACCAATATGGTTACTACTATCCAGGAGAAGCTTCCGCATCATTTAGATACGCCGCTGGTGACTGGACAAAAGAACAACATATTGAAAGAGAAATTAACGAAGATTACACATACTTAAAGAGCGTTAGCGCTTCCTTAGTCGAAAGTATCCTTGTTAAAATCAAGAAATAATTAGCTTAGCTAAAAAATCCGAGGGAGGGGCACCGCCTCTCCCTCATTTCATAAAAAGGAGGAAAGTATGACTGACGAGGTTTTAAAAACTGAACAACCCGATTCAAATGATGACAATCAAAATGAAGATGTCGTTTTTGAACCAGAAGAAGCTCCTAGAAAGCATCCTTTTAAAAAGTTTTTTAACAAAATCAAGACATATTTCAGCAACCCTTCGAACATTATTATTTTAGTGTTTGCAATTTTTTTATCAGCTTTAGTTCTATATCCTCTTGGTAGAATGATTCTCTCATCATTCTTAGTCCAAACTGGTTTTGAGGCTGATAAATTAAATCAAACATATAGCTTAGCGCTAGAAGAAGGCGACTTCACTTTCATGATGTGGCCTTATACACTATTCAACCCAGATCCATTAAATATTAAAGTTTCACAAAACTTATTCTGGATTCCAATGGGCAAATCAATTTTGATGGCCTTATTAGCATGTTTAATTGCTATTACTGTTGGTGGCACACTTGCGTTCTTAATTTCTAGAACCAATATTCCATTTAAAAAGATATTATCAACTATTTTCGTCTTCCCGTATATCATGCCTTCATGGTCAATGGCTATGTTCTGGGAGAACTTCTTTAAAAACAATGTAGCAAGTTCCCAGATTGGATTACTTCAATCATTAACTGGAATATGCGTTCCAATTCAACTTATATATGGTTTCTGGCCTACAGCAATAGTCCTTGGTATTCACTATGCCCCATTCGCATACATTTTAATTGGTGGCATTTTAAGAAACATGGATGCCAACCTCGAAGAGGCTGCAACAATATTAAAAGCAAGCAGATTTAAAATTTTAAGACGCATTACAATTCCAATTGTTGCACCAGCTATCATTTCAACAATCTTGCTTGTCTTCTCAAGCTCAATCTCAAGCTTTACTGTTCCATCGTTCTTAAATAAAGATGGCAGTTTCAGCTCAATCTCAATTGAATTAAAGAATAAATTAGCTTCATCAGATGGTAGAGGCAGCGGATACGTTATCGCCACTATCTTGATGTTGTTCTCAATATTAATTCTCACGATTAATAACTGGTTTACTAAATCAAGAAGAAACTTCACTACAGTTTCTGGTAAATCAGGTCAAATTAATAAAATTAATCTAGGCAAAATCGGCAAATGGATTATTGCAGTATTAGTACTTATATTTGTTGTATTCTTTGCGGTAGTTCCATTATTAACGTTCGTCCTTGAATCACTAGAAAGTAACCCTGGAGATATAGCCTCTATTTCATCAAAATATTGGTTCTCACAAGATGCAGTTATGGAAGATGCATACATTTCGGCAAGAGGATATTCACTTAATGGTATTTTCTTCAACGATACAATTATGAGTTCGTTTGGCCGAAGCGTACTCTTAGCAACTATTGTTGCTCTTATTTGTGGCACTGGCGGTATCTTAATTGGCTACGCAGTTAGCAAAAATAGAAGAAGTAGAGTTGCAAACTATGTTTCTAGTTTAGCGTTCCTTCCATATTTAATTCCTGCTTTGTGTTTCTCTTCTGTATTCTTTGCAGTTATTAAAACAGAAACATTCCAGTTCTTAGATGCAACAACTACATTCTTAGAATCATCTGCAATTATCATCTGTGTTATTGTTGGTGGTATTAAATTCTTGCCATTCGCTTCAAGAAGCGGCACAAACGCAATGCTACAATTATCAGGTGAAATTGAAGAAGCAGCAATTATTAATGGTTGCCCTTGGGTTAAACGCATGTTTAGAATCATATTCCCAATTCAAAAGGCAAGCTTTATATCAGGCTTCTTGCTACCATTCATCTCTTGTATGAGAGAATATACGCTATTCGTGTTGTTAACACGTCCAAGCACACTTATTGTTAACGTTCTTGACTACTATTCAAGAAATGGTGCAGATCAATTAGCAAACGGAATGAACTTATTAATCGTTTTATTCGTCATCGTTGTCAACTTACTCGTTAACTGGGTAACAGGCGCATCGATCGATAAAGGTATCGGAGGATAATAATATGCCAAAAATTGTATTAGAACACGTTACAAAACGTTGGGGCGATTTCTATGGTGCTAAAGATTTGAATTTCACCATTGATGATCGCGAATTTATTACTTTACTCGGTCCATCTGGTTGTGGTAAAACCACTACTCTCCGTATGATTGCGGGATTAGAAACACCAACCGAAGGCCGTATTACTATTGGCGAAAAAGTAGTCTTTGATTCAGAAACCGGCGTCAATTTGAGCCCAGCTCGTCGTGATGTTGGATTCTTATTCCAAAACTACGCTTTATGGCCACACATGACCGTCTATAAGAATATTAGATTCGGTTTGGAGAACCTTAAGATTGAAACTCCAAAACTAGACTCTAATGGTCAAAAGATAATGGAGCCAGATAAAGATAAAATTGAAGGATTACAAAATCTTCTTAAAGAGGAAAAAGATCCAGAAAAAATTGCTGCTCTTAAAGAAAAACTAGAAGAAGCAAAACAAGACAACTGTGTCCCAGTGATGCAATCACGTCATCTTACTAGAGACGAAATCGAAGAACGCATTGATGAAGTTCTTAAGATGCTTAAGATTACTCAATTCCGTGATCGTTATCCAGCAGAACTCTCTGGTGGACAACAACAACGTGTTGCTATTGCTCGTACATTAGCAACTAAGCCAAAAGTCTTGTTCATGGATGAACCATTATCTAACTTAGACGCCAAACTTCGTGGTGAAATGAGAACTGAACTTAAGCGTTTACATAGTGACACTGATTGTACATTTATTTATGTTACACACGATCAACTTGAAGCTATGACATTAGCAACTCGTATTTGCTTAATGAATAACGCAGTTGTTAACCAATTAGATGCACCACTTACAGTTTATAGAAAACCAACAAACTTATTTGCTGCAGACTTCGTTGGAAACCCAACAATGAACTTTATTCCAGGCAAAATTGTTGAAAAGAAAGATAACGAAGCTATCATTTCATTCTTAGGCGTTAAAGCTAAATTTAAGGTTTCAGAAAATGTTGCTGAAAAAGGTTTGGCAGAAGTTGGAGAAAAAATTGTCCTTGGTATTCGTCCAGAATTCTTACCAATTAAAGAAAAGGGCGCATTATCCGGATTAGCGTACTCCACTCTTCCAACAGGTATGGAAACCACAGTTAAAATTAATTTCGGTGGAGATATTCTCTCCGCGGTTGTCTTCGGTAGTATTGACTACGGAGTCGATGAAGAAATTCGTTTCGACATCGTTGGTAATTCCATTATCATCTTTGACGCAAAATCTAAGAATAATATCGCGTTAGGCTCAGTCGAAATCTTAGAAGTTGGACCAAAACCAGAAGAAGAAGCTGAAGAAATTGAACTTCTCGCTGAAGGTAGCAATCCAAACGCTGACGTCGATGAAAGCAAAAAAGGATTCTTCAAGAAACTCTTTGGTAAAAAGAAAGCCAAAGAAGAGAAGACTGAAGAGCCAAAAGAAGAAACTGAAAAATCAGAATAATATTCTTCAATAAAACACTAGAGGCAGTCGATGCCTCTTTTGTTTTGCGTAAAATAAAAAGGCCAACGATATGGTCCTTTTACCCATTTTGCTATTTGTTAAGCACAAATCGCACAATAGCGAGTTTTCGCAAAATGATGATGTATATGACT
>CAMOSZ010000082.1:0-4799 GCA_946625285.1 uncultured Caryophanales bacterium
GATCATAGTTACAAAAATGATACCTAATAAAGCAGCTCCTCCAGCGGATAAACCAGCTCCTCTAAATCCACCAACGATTTGGTCAATTAACCAACCGATTGGGAAAACTAGCAATCCTTCAAAGAAACCTTTAGACCAGGCATAACCCCAATCCTTAGCACCAATATAAACTCCATCAGAAGTTGAACCATAAGATCCATATTTACCTTCAACTGTGGTTAAACATGTACGATATGTATTGGCGTAAGTATTAATTCTTTGTTTGTAAACAGCAAGGAAGTCGGTGCTTGGAGCAGCATCAATATTAATTGATGGTGTAGCTCTAACTTTAGCATCATATTCATCAAAAACTTCCCAAAGAGGTGCTCCATCAGCTTTGACGAATTTTTTATAGCTATATTTAGCTATGTCATCTTTAAATGATGCGAATTCATCATCAACATTACAGTTTACTGTAATATTACCGCCATTTTTAACGAGCGCTTCTTTTAAAATGCTTTCAAGAACTAATTGATCAAACACTCTGAAATAATCAGTAGTGGCTGCAGTTGGGATAATATATCCAGAATTTTTAGCAGCAGCAATGATCGAGTTGAGATTGGATGCATATCCATTATCATCGGCACCAAATTTAAAACTATCTGTTCCGGTATCAAAAGTCGCAACTTCGACATTGAGATTTTCGATAGTGTACTTGTAGCCAGTCTCGGAATCAGTGATTGCGAGCATGTCACTTCCACCTGCGCTATAACGTGTGATACCTGGTTCATAGGCATACATGATACGCGCTGTGTCGGTTGCGGAACAGAAGGATTGAGTACAGCTTGTTACCGCTACTGTTCCAAGAACAAGTAAGGCAACACCTAAACCAATTTTAGTTCCTTTTTTCATTTGGTAATTCCTATTCTACTCAACAAATTGTTGAGAATGTTTTTGTTAGTGTTGAAATCCGAATTTAAAAATTCGCTTTTTATAACAATAACAACATCGAATGTGTGAGATGAGTAATCAATTAACGAGTCACACATAGCTCGTGCTTGCCTCTTGATGCGGTTACGCGTAACAGCGTTACCAATTCTTTTTGAGACGCTTAGCCCTACTCGGCAAACAGATTGATCATTTTCGAGATAATGAACAATATAGGGTGTCTCTTTGAGGGTCATACCTTTTCTGACAGTTAAGACAAAATCTTGGCGATCTTTTACTCGATTAATAACTTTCATTCAAACCCCCAAATGGAATAAAGCAAAAATTAAGCAGTTAAATGCTTACGGCCTTTAGCTCTTCTTCTGGCTAATACATTTCTACCAGTTGCGGATTTCATTCTTGCTCTGAAACCAGCCTTGTGAGCGTGTTTTACTTTACTTGGTTGATATGTTCTTTTCATGATACGTATTCCTCCAAAATTTACGCATTAAGCATTATAAATGTATTTATAAAACAAAGTCAAAGAAATAAGTGCGTGCGCCTATTAAATTATGAGCACAAACGAGCATACATATATATGAGAGATACAAGAATAGAATGTGTATAATATGTGTATATAATATGTAAATAAATGACTTTCAAAGAAAGTCATTGTATATTTTATGCGCATTTTATACACAAATAAAATTTGTGTATAAGTTCTTGTCAAAAATCAATCGTTTAATGATTCGCTCAAAAATCATATATTTGTTATGCGCATTGTATGTGCAAATTAAGCACTTTTTGGAATGCTGATATTTAGCAAATGTGTATATTGTACACGTAAAGAAAAAATCTTTGCGTGTAACCAGTTAAATTTCCCATATAAATTGAGGTTTATATTGTGTGTATAACATACATATTATATTTTTGAGTATATTTTTTAGCTGTTTTTTGCCATAAATTTTCTTAATAATTTTTTCATCGATGAAAAGTGTTGGTGTCCACTGGTTCTGGTGTTCTATTTTTCAATTTTCCACATCCACAAGTTATCCACACCAAGACTTTGAGCAACAAATGTCGTTTTGTAGTGTAATAAGAATACGCTTTGCGTATTCATATAAATTTCTTTATACTACAATTTTAAGTTATCTTTTTTATTCACATTTTTCACATTCTTTCCACTTTTTATCCACATTCAAAAATTGTGGAAAACTCATTTCAAAGCCTTATAAGGATTTAATTTCCCATTTAGTTATTGTGGAAAACTTTTTTTCCTGAGTTTTTTATATAAATAAGCGCGCGGATAATTTATAATTTAACCAATCAAAATTAGAGGTATACATCATATGGTTGCGACTTTATCAGAAATGACAAAATTATGGGAGAAAGCTCTCAAGAAAATTAAAACAAAATTAGACGATGATCGTGCTTACGATAACTTTTTTGCTAATGCATACATTTATGATAAAAACGGCAGCAATGTCATCTTAGTCGCCCCAAACAAAGTTTCTAAGTTAATGATTGAAAACAAGTACCTAAATCTTGTTCTAGACGCTTTAAATGAACTTGAAGACGATGATTTCTCAATTAAAGTCATCATCGAAGAAGAGATTGCGCAGCAAAGAAAAGTAGGTGTTCAACAATCGTTTACATCCGCTCCTCAAGAAGAATACTTCAAGGATGCAGTGATTAAACCAAATTTAAGATTCTCCAACTTTGTTGTTGGTGAATTTAATAAAGACGCACATAAGGCAGCCTTATACGTTTCCCAAAACGAAGATAAACTCTTTAATCCACTCTTCATTTATTCTCATTCAGGTCTAGGTAAAACTCACCTAATGCACGCTATTGGAAATGAGATTAAAGAGAAGAGAATGCCTAACGCAAAAATCTTATACATTACTGCTAACGACTTCGTAGAAGAATACGTTAAATTCGTTAGAGCTGAGAAGGAAAGACAATCAATCAAAGACTTCTTCAATGATGTTGATGTACTCCTTCTTGATGATGTTCAATTTTTAGCAGAGAAGGTTAAAACAGAAGAGTTATTCTTCTATATCTATCAAAGCTTAATTAACAAAGGGAAACAAATTGTTATCACCTCTGATAGACAGCCAGGAGAAATCAAAGGACTTGAAGATAGATTAGTAACAAGATTCTCACAAGGATTAACCGTTAGAATTAATGAACCAGACATTGAAACATGTGTCAAAATCGTTAAAGAAAAAGTTACTGATTACGGAATGGACATCAATAAAATTGATGAAAATGTCTTCTATCTCATCGCTGAAAAGTTCTCTGGAGATGTCAGAGATCTAGAAGGCGCTGTTAAAAATCTTAAGTTTGATTACCTCGGGCTTAAAGAAGATGAAAGAATCACATTAGATGTTGCAATTAAAGCAGTGTCATCAAAAGGAGATGGCAAAGCCATCACTAACCAAATCAATGGTCAAAAGATTATCTCTACAGTTGCAGATTACTACAACTTAACTCCAAGCCAAATCACTGGCAAAGATAGAAATTCTCAACTCGTCTTAGCGCGTCATATATCTATGTATCTAATTAGAAAATATATAGACATTCCACTTAAGAAAGTTGGAGAGATGTTCGGAGGTAAAGATCACACAACTGTCATGTCCGCACTTACCAAGGTGGATAAAGAGTTGAAAACTAATGAACAACTTAAGACCGCAATTGAGGACTTAGAAAAGAAAATCAAAGAATAATTTATTAAAAATAAATATTACTCTGTGATACAATGAATGAAAGGACTAAATTACAAAGTTATCCACATTCCCACCGGAATAATAATTATTAATAAATAATAAATATAAAAAGAAGAAGGTAAATCTATGAGATTTGTAATTAAGAGAGATGAATTTTTAAAATCCCTGCTAATCGCAGGAAGAGCTGTTAATTCAAAAAACAGTGCCGTTCCTGTTCTAGCAAACTTTAAATTAGATTTAGATGAAAAAGGATTATCCATTACTGGTAGTAACTATGAGTTAACTATTAAAACATGTATCCCTTATTCAGTTGATGATCGTGAAATCATTAGAAATGTTCAAGAAGGTACTACATTAGTTAACGCTAAAATCATTACTGATATGGCTAGAAAAATCGATGCCGAAGAAATAAGTTTTGAAGTCGTTGATTCTACAATCGCCATTATTACTGCTGGAAAGATTAAATATAATTTAAATTGCATTAAAGCAAACGAATATCCAGATGTTGATTTAGAACCAACAGGTATCCAAATCTCTTTAACAAGATTAGAATTCTCATCCTTAGTCTCTCAAACAGCATTTGCCGCTTCTTTAAAAGAACAAAGACCAATCTTAACTGCTGTTAACTTAGAAGCTGCTGATGGTATTCTTACCGCTACCACAACTGATAGTGCTAGATTAGCAAGAAAACAAATTAGCATTTCAACAGATTTACAATTCTCCGCTAATGTTCCAGCTAAGATGATGGTGGAAATTGATCACTTATTAGAAGGTGCTGAATCTGTAAAAATTGCTCTTAGCGATAAGAAAGCGTTATTTGAGTTTGATAACACCGTTATAGCGACTCGTTTAATTGCTGGTGAATATCCAAACACCAAGAACATTGTTCCACGCATTACAAACTATTCTTTAGAAGTTAATGCTTCCGATTTATTAAAAGCAATCGACCGCGTTAATATTCTTTCAATTGATAGAGAAAATGTTGTTGATTTACATCTTTCTGAAGACTCGGTTGAGATTAGTGCTAAATCCACCCAAGTTGGTTCCGCAAGCGAAAAAATTGAGACATTTAAATTCGAAGGGAATAACCTACAAATATCATTTAACTGCGAGTTTGTTTCCTCTGCTGTTAGAGCCCTTGGAAGCGAAGATGTGACACTCTTA
>CAMOSZ010000083.1:0-4812 GCA_946625285.1 uncultured Caryophanales bacterium
TTGCGAGAAGCAGACTGAGAATTCTATTTTAGGCCAGGTTAGGGAATGTTCTTCATTTGCCGAGAAGAATGATATCTATATAACGAAGGTGTATAAAGATGAGGCGATTTCTGGAAGGACAGCAAACAAAAGGCCGGCTTTCATGCAGATGATTAAGGATGGATACGCTCATCTTTTCGATGTCGTTATTGTTTGGAAAGGTGATAGATTCTCTAGAAGCAGAGCGGATGCTGCAAGATATAAAGGAGAATTAAAGAAGCTTGGTATTAGAGTGTTATCTGCTACAGAAGCCAATGTCACAGGTCCAGAAGCGATATTAATGGATGGCATCAATGAGGCCTTTGCCGAATATTTCTCTGTCGAATTAGCAGCTAAAGTTGAAAGAGGGATGACCCAGAATGTCATTGAAGGGAAATTCAATGGTGGACGTATGCCTATTGGTTATAAGAAAGATGAAAACGGCAAGATAGTAATAGACGAGAATAAATCATATATCGTTAAAGAGTTATTTGATTCATATGTTATAGGCGGTCAAACCGTCATGGATATTTGCAATTCTTTTAAGAAGAAAGGGTATTTGGACAACAACGGTAAATATATCCCTCATGGAACACTTCAAAACATGCTCAACAATCCTCGTTATTATGGTTATTACGAATTTAAAGGGACCGTGAACATGAATGTTTTTCCTCCAATTATTAGCGAGGAAACATTCAAAAAGGCCAAAGAAAGATTAACAATAAATCATAAGTCTAGAGGCAAATTCCATGCAAAAGAGCCATTTTATTTCAGACATTTGATGAGATGCAAATATTGTAACGCTGAAATGCACTGCGAGGCAGGGACATCCGGAACCGGCAATAAATACTATTACTATAGATGCAGTCGTGCTCATGAGATGAATCACCCAAGCGTTAGATATAACAAAGAGGAAATTGAAGAGATTATTTTTAGAGAGATATTCAATTTCTTCCAGGATAAGGATCTCGGAGACATGCTTATTAACGACATCATTAAATCTTATAAGTCTCTAAGCACAGACACCGAGCTTAAAAAGAAAGCTTTAGCAGACACAATGAAGAAGCTTGATAATCTTGTTGTAGTGGTGGAAAAGGCAGGGAACGTGGAGCCATTTTTAAAAAGAATAGAGGAACTTAATGAAATAAAAGAAAAACAGGAACTTGAATTAAAGAAATGCGAACCTGTTGACTTGGAAAAGGCTAGAGAAGAGATTAGAGAATACTTTTTCTTCATCAAGCAATACGATGCCTGGGATGATGAGACTAAGAAGGCATTCGTGGAGATATTTATCGATTCAGTCTATGTAACCGAGAAAACTATTGATATAATATTTAAGTTCAAAAACGACATAGGGTTATGTGTCCATCACTTAGAGCTAATAGTTCAAAGCGGTAAGCACATGGCTCACCAACTTAGTTAAATAGGATTGACACTAAGATGTGTCAGTCCTTTTTATCTACTAATTTTAATTTGTTTGTTAAATATTCAGGTAAGTCTTCAAAAAGTTTATACTTCGAAACTCCTATTGGTGTTTTCAAGCCTTTGAATGAAGTTTCTACAACATAATTGTCTGCTGTTTTGCATAGCAACATCCCTATCGTTTCATTATCGATTTCTGTTTTTTCTAAATCATCAATTGCGTTGACGTAAAAGTTTAATTGGCCAAAGTCAGCAGGGGTGATATCTTCTAATTTCACTTCTATAGCAACATAAGCATGGACTTTAGTGTGATACATTAGCAAATCGACGAAAAAGTTCTTGCCTGTTGGAGTCACTAATTTATATTCACGCCCTACTAATGCAAATCCTGTTCCCAGTTCTCGAAGAAACAATAAGATATTATCGATAAGTCTATCTTTTAAACTTTTTTCATCCGTCACTTCATTTTTGCTTATGAAATCAAAAGCAAGTGTATCTTTTACAATGCCTTGAACATAAGCCTTCTCATCAGTAATCAATGGTGGGACAATTTGCCTTTGATAGGCTTGTAATTCAAATTGCTTTAATACATGTAAACGTGACCATTTGTTTTTGGTTATTTGACCAACATACCAAAGTGCCTCTTCTTTAGAAGAAGATAATCTCATTAATTCAATAATTGTGCTCCAAGGAATTTGGTGCACAGCCTGTGCACTAATTTCGTTTTCACTAAAGTAGCTAGCAAAACGCGTCATTCTTTTCAGCTGATCGGTAGAGTAGCCTTTCCCGTATTCTTTCAAATCAGAGGCTAATCTTTCAATATACTTATTGCCCCATGTTTTTCTTTGATTGATAATTGTGCCAATTTGGTAATAAGTAATAATCATCGCACTATTAACTACGACCATTGCTTTGTTGCGATTTTCTGCAATCGTCTCTTTGATTTTTGCTAAATCATTAAAGTATTCATTTTGTTCCATCCAATTTTCCTCCTTACTAGAACAAGTAGTTAAGTGTTCTTGAGATGAGAAAAAAGCCATCCAACTCAAAAACACCTTTTGTAACTAACCGCTGATATTCCTATCAACCATAGTTACTGGTGTTTCATCCCTTGTTGGATGGCCTCTGGTTCAAATAATAAATATTCGTGTGGAGCGTGGGTAATATTGCTACATAAATCGTATCCATACGGTCGCCATTTATTTATGTACCGCCTTTACCTTCTGGGCGATGCTTTCCACAATGCAAGATCCTAACACGTCCAATCTTGCAGTATTTATTAGGGTGTCCTATCGTTTACCTGCGTATGGTCGACTTTGCTTTGAGCTAGTTCATACCGCCAATAGTCTGCTAATAAATATATATTTATTATACAGTAAATATAGTGGTTAATCAATGTGATACACTATGTAGAGTGATAGAAACGAATTGTAACGTTGTATCATTTCTGCCCATTTTGGCCAACTTAGTTAAATAGGATTGATATTAAAAAGTGTCAGTCCTTTTTATTTATTTTTAAATATTTTCATAACTTTAAGTTTCAATTAAGGTTCCTTTTTTAATATGTTTCTACCAAGAGGCACAAAAGATGGAAAAAGAAAAGATTATCAGTGTTATGAAAAGATACGAACTTAAGTATCTACTTAATAGTGATCAATTGAAGTTCTTTATGGATCGAATTAGTCAATATATGAGTGTTGATAAATACGGTTTAACTTCTATTGCCTCTATTTACTTTGATACCCCTGATTATAGATTGATCAATAAATCAATAGAAAAGCCTAAATACAAAGAAAAATTAAGACTAAGGGGATATGGGTTAGTTGCTCCAGGAAAGCCAACCTTCCTCGAAGCAAAAAGAAAATGTGATGGTGTTGTTTATAAAAGAAGAATTGCCTTATCAGAAAAAGAAGCGTTTGAGTTAATTACGAATAAAGAAGCAACTGAAAAAACTCAAATTAGTAGAGAACTAGAAGCATTTATGGAGACTTATAAAACTTTAGAACCAAAATACATGATCGTCTATGACCGCCTTGCTTATCATCAAGATAACAGCGATTTAAGAATCACCATTGATATGAATCCACGTTATCGCACAAATAATTTGGATTTACATACATCAATGGATGGCCTCCCTCTTATTGAAGAAGGTGGCGCAATTCTTGAAGTAAAAGTTCAACATTCTGTTCCTCTATGGCTATCCGCTATTCTTAGTGAAGGTAAGATCTATCAAACTAGCTTCTCTAAGGTAGGAACAGCGCATAAAAGAGAAATGGCAAAGAAAAAAAACAAAAAGAAAGCGTTATGAGCGCATTAAATTATGAAATAAAAGGAGAAATGAAATATGGGATCGCTATTTAACTTATTGTCGTCACTAGATGCATATATTGTTTGCTTAATACTTATCGGAATATCGTTTGCTATTAGTCTAATTTACACATTAATAATTTCACTGAAATTAAGAGCTACAAAAAGCTTCTTTATCACTTCAATTTTAATGCCGATGATTGTAACAAGCGTCATTTCAATGGTCTCAATATTCCTTGATGGCACTGAATCAGGTGCTGTTAGAATTGCGACTGTTGCAGTGGCGTTAGGGCTTATTAGATTTAGAAGCGCAAACGGAAGAGCAGAAGAAATGCTTATCCTCTTTGGAGGAGTAGCGTTTGGCTTAATTGCCGGACTAGGATATGTCTTAATTGCTGCTATTGTTGCCGTCGTTTTAGCGGGATTATATGTCTTATTATCGATGGTAAAAATCTTCAAATTCAAAACAGTTGGAGATGAAAAATTATTAAAGATTACAATCCCTGAAGACCTTAATTATAACGAAGCGTTTGATGCAATTTTAAAGACTTATTTAAAAAGCTACGAATTAGTCGAAATCAAAACAACTGGCATGGGAAGTTTGTTTAGACTCTCATACAAAGTTGAGCTATTAGTTAAAGATAGTGAAAAGCAATTAATTGATGAAATTAGAATTAAAAATTCTAATCTTGAGATATCATTACTCCCATATGTTGAGAGTAACAAATCTTTATAGGAGGAAATTAACATGAAAAAGAAACATTTATTAGTATTATCAGTTTTAGCTTTATTAGCGTTAACAGGTTGCTCCTTTAATGGGGTATCTAGCCAAACATCCATTGATGGATCAGGTTATAACACAGAAATTACTGTTGAAGATCCTGAAGATATTGAAGTCGATGAAACAACTGAAGATTTCTCTATTGCTACAAGCGATGGTACATATTCAAAAAGTAATAACATTTACACTTTGTCTACTGGTGGTACATATACCTTAAGTGGCAAACTTGAAGGCCAAATTCTTGTAAACGCTCCTGAAACCGATGAAGTAGTTATTGAGTTAAA
>CAMOSZ010000084.1:0-6634 GCA_946625285.1 uncultured Caryophanales bacterium
AGACAAAAATTGCAGGAGCAATAATTTGTAAAACGAATATCCCTACCCAAGCTTGCCATGAACCAACTCCCATCGTGGAAATTGTTCCAATTTGACCAACTAGACCAGCAGTTCCCATTCCAGCAGAACTACCCATACATTCAACCTTGAGTAAGCAAGTAGAAATCGGACCTAAGATTGCTGAAGCAATAATGGTTGGTAACCAAATAATTGGTTTCTTAATAATATTTTTAAATTGAAGCATTGAGGTACCAATTCCAATAGAGATAACCATTCCAACAGGATTATCTTTTCTCGATTGAACCGCAAATCCCACCATTTGAGTAGAACATCCAATAACCGCAGCACCACTAGCAATAATTAAACCTTGATAAGCGGCCGGATCAGCTTCAGCAGGAATTAAGAATACCATCGCTGCAATCGCAGCACTACTAATTGGGGCAGTTAAGGCCATTCCCATAAGGACAGCAACCACTATTCCCATAACAAATGGAACAGCTTTTGTACCTTCGTTAATGAGCCATTGAATGCTATAAGTCACATATACTGTTGCGTATCTAATTCCCATTGAAATGAGTAAACCTGCTATTGCGCCAAATAGAGGAACAATAACAATATCAACAGGTGTTTTCTTTGTGAATACTAATTTTATTAGTATAGCTACTAAAATACATACTAAGTAAATAGTTAATGGATCTCCAATTTTAAGAGAACCAAAGTTATATAATTCTGTGAATTTCGCTTCTGATTCAACAAATGAAGTTGATAAAGAGAAGAACGCTGCTACTTGGCCAACAACTCCTAAAAGAACTACTTTAAGAGGATCAAATTTAAGTGAAAGAGCCACTCCTACTCCAATACCCGCTCCAGTTAAGACTTGGAAGACATAAGCAAGACCAGGTTTAGCGGCGCTACTAGAGAAGAGTCTGGCCATAAAATCACAAAATGGATTTCCTGCTCCATAGGAGAAGAATGTGCCAATCGTGCCTAAGATTGTGCCAATAATTAAAGTGGCAAATAAACCATAGGCTGTACCATTAAGTGTTTTCATAAAGAAGTCGAGTATTTTATTTGGCTGTTTGTTTTCTTGAACGTTTTCCATTTTTATAACCCTATAACAAATGAATATTGTTTCTTTCTAATTTCTTAATTTCTTCTTCATCCCAGGAAGAAACTTGCACTTCTCCAATATGCGCTTTTTGAAGGAGGAACATACATAAACGAGATTGACCAATACCTCCTCCAATAGAAAGAGGAATTTCATCGTTCATTATTGCTTTGCAATAACTATTCTCAAGTTTATCTAGTTCGTGACTTTCTTTTAATTGTTTTACTAATGAATCCTTATTCACTCTAATACCCATGCTAGATAGTTCTAATGCCATATCATAAAGTGGATAATAAACAAGGATATCTCCGTTTAATTTCCAATCATCATAATCTGAGGCTCTTGAATCATGAGGCTTTCCATCTTTAAGCTTGTTTCCAATTTGATAAAGGAACACTGCTTTATAGACTCTAGTGATTTCATCTTCTCTTTCTTTTCTAGAGAGATTTGGATATCTCTTTTCAAGTTCTTTAGTGGAGATAAATGATATATCTTTTGGTAAAGAATTATGTAGAGATGGATACTTCTTCTCAACTTGAAGAGAAAGCTTATAAATTAGAGAGTAGATTTGTTTTACGGCCTTTTTAAGGTAGGAATAAGTTCTATCTTTCTCTAATAGAGATCTTTCCCAATCCCATTGGTCAACATAGATTGAGTGAATAAAATCAGTATCTTCGTCTTTTCTAATCGCATTCATGTCAGTGTATAGCCCTTTATAGAGATGGATGTCATATTTAGAAAGGGCCATTCTTTTCCACTTCGCTAAGGAGTGGACGATTTCCACTTCTTGGTTTAAAGAAGGAATTTCGAATTTAATTGGTCTTTCTACTCCACTTAACCCATCATTTAATCCTGATTTTGAATTAACAAATAAAGGGGCACTGACTCTTAGTAAATCAAGCTTGTTAGATAAAGATTTTTCAAATGAATCTTTAACAAACTTAATTGCCTTTTGAGTTTCGTAGACATCGAGTTTGCTCGAATATGTGATTTGGTAAATGTCTTTTCTCGCCATAGTCAATGCAAATTATAAAGGAAACTAACGAGAAATCAAATATCATTTATTTTTTTAAATAATTGTTGGAAAATATGTATATGATGTGGCTCTATATTACATTAGGAGTTATTGGGGGAATTATCATAATTCTCTTTTTTGGATTATTCGTTGTATATCGCGGAACTTTTTATACTCCTTTAAAGGGCCAAAACAACGATTTTGTATTTACAAAGGCTACAGAAAAATATTGTGATATGGAGACAGTTCACATGATGGTCAAACGTATGGTTGAATATCCTCATGAAGATGCTTATATCACTTCATACGATCACTTAAAACTTCACGCAAGAATATATAAAAATAATAGCAATACAGTAGTCATTATGTTCCACGGCTATCGCGGCACTTCTTGTCGAGATTTCTCAGGAGGAGCATATGATATGATTCAACTTGGATATAACGTTATCCTTGTTGACGAAAGAGGTCATAAAGAATCTAAGGGTCACTCCATCACCTTTGGTGTGAAAGAGAAAAAAGATGCGAAAAGTTGGATTGAATACGCGAAAAAGACCTTTGGAGAAGATAAACGCATCGTCTTAGTAGGAATTTCTATGGGTGGGGCAACTGTCTTATTAGTGAGTGACTTACTCAAAGAAGGAGATAAGGTTATCGCTGATTGTCCATACACCACTCCTAAAGAAGTCATTTCTAGTACACTTCAAAATAACTTAAAGATGAATCCAAAAATCTTTTATCCAATCGCTAATTTAGTTTCTATTATTTTTGGACACGCTAATCTAAATAAAGATGACGCTGAAGAACATGTTAAAAATTCAAAAGCAAAAATCATGATAATTCATGGGGAAGAAGATACGTTAGTACCTTATAAGTTTTCTAAAAGAATAGCGGATCTCCATAAAGATAAAGTGAGATATGAGTTATTCCCAAAAGCAGAACATGGCATCTCCTATATGGTAGATAACGCTCGATATAAAAGAATTATTGATGAATTCTTAAATGATAAATAAAAGACACTCTATGAGTGCCTTTTAATTTCTAAATATTTTCAATTTGTTTCCAGTTCTTAACTAGTTTATTAACTCTATCTTTAGCAGCGTTTTCATCAATTTTATTTGATAGATATTCATAGATGATTCTCGCTACTTCTTTAGCGTCTTCTTTAGAGCAGCCTCTCGTAGTAACGGCGGCAAATCCAATTCTAAGACCACTAGTCTCTTTTGGAGATAATTTATCTCCTGGAATCATATTCTTGTTTGTGGTGATTCCAATACCTTCAAGTTTTTGTTGAGCTTCTTTGCCTGTAATTCCAAAAGAATCTAAGGTATTGAGCAAGAATAAGTGATTATCAGTATCAGTCGAGATAGCACCTAACTCTTTAAGTGTTTCACTACAAACTTTGGTGTTTTCCATTAAAGAGGCAACATAATCTTTAAACGCATCAGTGTTTGCTTCTTTGAAGCACACTGCTTTAGCAGCAATGATGTGTTCAAGTGGTCCACCTTGATAAAATGGGAAGACTGCAGAATTGATTTTCTTAATGAGCTCATCACTATTGGTGAGGATTAATCCACCTCTAGGACCTCTTAAGGTCTTGTGAGTAGTACTTGTCACTATATCGGCATATGGAATAGGAGAAATATGTTTTTTAGCCGCTACTAAGCCGGCAATATGAGCCATATCGACCATCATAAGGCAACCAACTTCATCGCAGATTTCTCTAATCTTTTTAAAGTCAATTGTGTATGGATAAGCGCTAAAGCCACTTAAGATAACATCTGGTTTCTCTTTAAGAGCAATTTCTCTAATTGAGTCATAATTGAGTTTTCCGTTCTCATCTAAAGGATAATGGATGAATGTATAGAATTTAGAAGAGAAACTAACAGGAGAACCATGTGTGAGGTGACCTCCATCATTTAAGACAAGTGAAAGGACTTTGCCTCCTTCAGGCATTAAGGCGCGATACGCTGCTGCATTAGCTTGAGAGCCAGAATGAGGTTGAACGTTTGCATATTTACATCCAAAAAGATCACATGCTTCTTTAATAGCGATTCTTTCGATTTCATCGACGAACTCGCATCCTCCGTAATATCTTCTTCCAGGATATCCTTCCGCATATTTATTGGTGAGAATACTTCCACACATCTTTCTCACATCTGTAGATGCATAGTTCTCACTAGCAATAAGTTCAATCCCGTTATTTTGACGGTTTTGTTCTTGTTCAATCAAAAATAAAATATCATTCATTATCTTGTCCCCCACAAAATATTTCTCTTACATTATACGGAAAAGATTATGAATGAATATAGAGGAATTTATTATTTATAAAATGTGAAGAAATATCCACTGATAAGGTCAGGAGTTAAATCACCGCCATGTCTAAGATAATATTGAAGAAGGGCAACATATCCATTGATATATTGATGAACTTTAATATCCATAGGAATATCATTTTTTCCAATTAACTTATGATCAATTAAAGACACCATTAATGGTTTTATTCTTTTTCTTAATTGTTTAAGGAAGATGTTAGAAGCTCCACTATTTAGGATAGGGAGAATGAGTTCTTTATCTTCTAAAAAATGACAAAATGAGTGAGTGATAATATGTTTTAATTCTTCTGGATTTTCTCTAGAAAAGTCATGTTGCTTTTCTTTAGTTAAATGCTTATCAAAGATGTGATTAAAAATATCATCACAAATGTGAGTGAATATTTGATCTTTAGTTTTGAAATAAATATAAAAAGTCGAACGTGATATTCCAGCTTTTTTAATGATTCCACTATTATTGATTTTGTTATAATCGACCTCTTTGATTAACTCTGAGGTAGCCCAATAGATTTTATCTAAGGCGCTTTCTTCACTTTTCTTATATCTCATGTTTTAAGTATACAATTAATCGAACACATTATCCATTTTTTGTTTCTTTTTAAATATGAATGCACACTCAAGTGCGATAACATATGTATATACAAATGAGTATCAAGAAGAGAAGATTGATTGTTTTAATTTCGCTACTAGTAACCCTAATAGTGTTTTTTATTGCTTCAATCTTTATTGGTTCTACCAACATTTCTTTTGTTGATGGAGTGAAAGCAATATTTGGCCTAAGCACTAAAACGAACAATATAATTGTTCAAAACATTAGACTTCCTAGGATAATTGCTGCTGTACTAGCAGGTACTGCGTTATCAATCTCTGGAGTTATCATGCAAACAATGTCCAATAACGTTATGGCGTCTCCTTCTACTTTGGGAGTCACTAACGCTTCAGTATTAGGCGCTAATATAGCCATTATCATCATTGGAGGAGGAATGATTGCCTTTAACGGAGGTAACATCGTCATCTCTAATCCATATTTCACTTCTGGAATCGCTTTTGTTTTCGCTCTTATTGGAACCTTTGTGGTTCTTGGCTTATCTAGAATTAGAAAATTTAATAACGCAACAACTGTATTATTAGGCGTTACCTTTGGTACATTCTGCACTGGAGTAACCACTATTATCCAATATTTTGCTAGTGATACGACTTTAGCAACCGCTGTGTATTGGTCATTTGGAGATTTAGGAAGAGCAAACTACACAGATGATTTATTAATCTTTGTTGTTACTGCCGTTTCCATTATCTTCTTCTTAATCTTTTCATATCGCTATAATGCGATGCTTTTAGGAGAAGACACATCTTCAACATTGGGTATTAATCTCAATGTCTTTAGATTCATTTCCTTGCTTTTCGCAAGTATGTTAACCGCAGTTGTTGTTTCCTTAGTAGGTATTATTGGATTTATTGGATTAATCATCCCTCAAGTAATGAGAAAATTAGTGGGCAATGACCACAAGTATTTGATTGTCGGTTCTTCTTTACTAGGATCAGTAGTCCTACTTATTAGTGATATTTTTGCTCGTATATTACTAAATGGTTTCTCTTTACCTGTCGGAGCCATTACCTCTATTTTAGGAGCGCCAATATTTATCCTCATCTTACTTTTAGGAAGGAGAAAGAAAGCATGATTAAGCTAGAAAACATCTCCTTCAGTTACACAAAAAACAAACCAGTTCTTAAGAATATATCTTTAGATATCAATGATGGAGAATGCGTTATTTTACTTGGTCCTAATGGAGTTGGCAAATCGACTTTAATTTCTCTTTTATTAGGGGCAAATAAACCTCAAGAAGGAAATATCTATTTTGATAACACTCCAATTAAACAAATGAAATCTAAAGATAAAGCAGCTCAAATCGCATATATCCCTCAATTAATTGAAGGAACAGATTTAACTGTTTTCGATACAGTTCTATTAGGAAGACTTCCATATTACAAAATATATCCAACTAAAGCTGATATCGATTTAGTGGATTCCTACTTAAATAAATTCAATCTTAGTGATCTAAAAGAAAAACAAACTAATGAAATATCTGGAGGAGAAAGGCAAATCGTCTCTATCGCTAGAGGATTTATTCAAGATAGTAAAACTATCATCTTTGATGAACCTACTAGTAACTTAGATATCTC
>CAMOSZ010000085.1:0-18449 GCA_946625285.1 uncultured Caryophanales bacterium
AGCGGAGACAACCCCGAATTTGTTATGTTTGACATTTTCATCCATTGCGAGATTAAAGCCTTCTAACATCGCATCTCTTTTTGAATAGCTATCATTTTCAATAATAACCGTGAACTCATCTCCACCTACTCGATAGATATTAATGTTTGGGAAATATTTAGCGATGATTCTTGTTGCTTGAATAATGTATTCATCTCCAGCTTCATGACCCAAAGTATCGTTTGTGCGTTTTAGTTCATTTAAGTCAAAGACGACAACAGCGAATGATCCCATGATATTGTTATTAATTTGATTATCAATTTCAGCTTCATGATCAACATAAGCGTGTTTAGAGTACACTCCGGTAAGAGGATCGATAAGGACTTTAACTTTTGTTTGATCGAGTTCAATTTGTTGTGTTCTTCTTTCTTCTTCAATAACGAATGCATGCAAAGTACATACACCGAAGAGGAATCCAGTAGAATACATTGGTTGAACTGGATAGATAGCTTGTAATCCAATTGCAACCGCCATAAGGAAAGAATATAAACCAATAGCTAAACACTTTCTTTTAGATGCTTTTCTAAATGCACTTGTGTACCAAACATATACAGCAATAACTAAGAACATCAAGCTTTGGATACCACACATTACGTATCTTGCAATTTGAACGATATATTCTCCGCTTTCATTAATTTCAAATAATAGTGGTTGGAAGAAATTGATGACTACTAAAGTAATTTGGATAGCGCATACTGCTGCTCCAATATATAGGACCCCTCTATCTTTCTTATCACCTAAGTGATGATAAACGAATAAGCCAAATAAGAATAATGCTGCTGAAAGCATGATATATGCAAAGTTAGCGACATATGTTAAAGGCAATCCTAATCGTTTTTCTTGCAAGAGACCCCACGCTCCATCAAAACAGTGGAAAAGGATAACGGCAATTAAGAAGAAAAAGTAATGTTTATCACCTGAGAATCTACTTTGTTTTCTGACATTGAGAAAAACATCAATGTTTACGATGATATGAACAAAAATAGCGATGAAACTAACTAATGCGTAAATCATAACTAGTGTTAACTATTATATTATTAGAGGCGTATAAGTCAAAAAAATTAGAATCTAACCTAATTTGAATATAGTCAATAACAATAACGTATATATCTATTATATCATTTAATGTTTACGTCTATTAAATAAAAAGAGCCATGGGTATTTGGCTCTATACTCTATGAACTTGATGCTTGTTTTTATAATATGCTTCTTTATCGTTATACATCATCTTCTCTGCTTCCTTTAATAATGAAAGGATATCTTTACCTTTGCCACATGATTGTCCAAAAGCAGCAATAGAGTTATCTTTCTTAATTCTAGTAGAGAAGAGTTTTACTCTTCCTTTGAAAGAATTCTTATCGACATCGTGGATAATAACCACGAATTCGTCTCCGCTTATACGGCAAATATCATCGTTACGGAAACAATCGATTAAGATCTTGGTTAAATCAGTGATGAGTTTATCTCCAGCTTCATGTCCATATGTATCATTTATTCTTTTTAGACAGTTAAGATCACAGAAGACAATTCCAACATCTTCATCATCATTAAGATTAGCGACTACTTCATCATAACCTCTTCTATTTTTTAACCCAGTAAGGACATCTTTCTTTGAAAGAACATCATATAGTCTCGCTCTTACTTCTGTTTCGTTGATGTTTTTAGCCTGGATAATGACATAGATTAAGGTAATTGCTAAGGCAAAGGCCCCATAAGTTTCTTCGATCTCTGGGTTACAGATATTCATTATGATTGCAATAATTGGCAAGACAAGATATGTCGTAAAGACTATGACTTTCTTTATTCCCCAAGTTTTGATTCTAAACATTAAGATAACGAATATTGATAATAGACATATTCCTGGTATGACAATTGTGAAGTGCCTCCAGAAACCATAACTAATAACTCCATTATTAATAGAGAATATATTTCCGGTAGCTGTTCCTATAATAAGGAACACAAAATCAATAAAACATAATCCGAGAATATATAAAGGGAACCTCTTATTAAATGTTGGTTCTTCTTCTGCAATAAGAGTGTAGATGTAATAACTAAAACAAATGATAACTGGTTCTATTAACGCATAAGATAGGAAACTAATAATAGTGACAATCGTATCGTTAGGGATTTTGTCACAAATGAAAAAACTAAATGAATCCACAACTAGTCCAGCGATAATAAACCACACGCATAAACGGAAGTTCTTGAATTTCTTGTGAGATTCTTTTGAACCTTGATACGTTCCAACAAGGACGAGGACTAAAAATGAGGCAGACACTAAATTGGCAATTGATTCATACAGTCTCATAATTTTGTTAACCTGAAACCTTTTTATCATACACTCTTGTATGCTAAAGAAAGCAAAAATATTGTTAACAATAAGAATTAATGGCTTTCTTGCGTGTTTTTGATAATAAATTATCTCGTGCTAAAAAATAAAAAAACGAGACTTTACCATGAAAAGTATTATTGAAATTGTTTTTATACTTATTATTTAATGCAGCTTAAACGTTTCAATTGAAAGCAACTTGAAATAAAAAAGTGACCGTTTTGATGATCACTTTATTTATAGACGATTTTGTTCTTTCCGGTTTCCTTACCTTTATACATTCTCTCATCAGCGAGTTCGACCCACTTCTCTAGAGTAATGCTATCGAAGTAATCAGCTACACCGATGGTGATAGTGATTTGAATGGTTTCACCTTCGAATTCAAACTTTTCTTGTTTGATTCTTTTTCTTAATTCTTCTAATCGAGCAATTGGATGAACTTCTTTATCGTTTTCCAATACAACAATGAATTCTTCTCCTCCATAACGGCAGACAAATGAATCATCTAAGGTTTCACTAGTGATTTCTGCCACTCTTTTGAGGATATAGTCTCCAGTTACGTGACCATGTTTATCATTGATGACTTTAAAGTTATCAATATCAAATAAGGCTAAGGTAAGGTTTTTCTTTTCTTCTAATGACTCATAGAAGTCATATAAACCATAACGGTTTTTAATTTGAGTTAATTCATCAGTTCTGGATTCGTTAGTAATCTTCTTTTCAAGTGATAAAGCGTATTTTAAGAAGACGAATAGATATGATGCGATAAACCCAAATACAACAATCGCATTTGTGACAAATAAAGTCATTTCTAACCACTTATCAATCGTGTAATTTGGTGGATTGAATGAAGAAGTTAAATATAAAGTGAGGTAGATTATTAAAGATAATATTGCCCAAATAATAGAGTTAAAGATCTTTTTGGTTTTTGAGAAATAAGTGGTGAAGAATGAGACAACACATAAACCAATAAGATAGAAGTGGAAACCGGTGTTAAAACCAATCATTGCGGTAGCTGTTGCAATGTAGGCAAAAAATACATTTCCACATATTAGTGCATATAGGTAATATTTCTTTTTCTTAATGAGAAGGAAGTATAAACAGTAAATAAAAACTACACCTGCGGTGACACCCACCATAATGTAGAGCTTTGTGATAATGAATAGTACAAGATAGAATACATGCAAAATTAAATATACAATATTTGCTGTATAGCAAGTCTTGTCTATAGTCTTATAGTGCTGTTTCTTGTCCACTTCAATAGACATACGATTCTCTCTTCTCGTTTAATATTATAACTTAAATAGTTATTTCCACATATGTTTTTCTTTTATTATTAAAAATAATAATTCACATAAAAAATAAGAGAATAATGTTGTATCACTGTTTTTGTTGATTATAACGACACAATCTATGTGATTAGTAGAAATTAAGATTTCTAAAAGGTTATAATTATATAAATGGACTGGTTAGCGAATTATTTCATCGATAATTTTATTCTTCTCGTTTTAAGCGTGATCATGGTGATCATTGCTATTCAAAGATATAAGCAGCACCCAAAGATCAGCGTTTGTACGATAAGCATTATTTTTATTGCGATTATTTTATCAATCACAACTCGAGTTCAAGAATATGGTCGAGTGGCAGGATATCCTTATCTTGCTCTAACAATGGGAATACTTGGATATACATTAAGACCAGTGTGTATTTTCCTTGTCATCGTTATGGATGAAAAAATTGTTCCAAAGAAATTGAGATGGCTAACCGCTCTTCCGTTATGGATTAACTTAGTTGTTTATTTACTTTCATATATCCCAGGAACAGGAGACATAATCTTTGGCTATGGATATAGTGAACTTGATGGAGCGTATCACTTCAATGGTGGTTTCTTAAGATTCTCTTCACACGTTGTTTCTGCGTTATATTTGCTATTCCTACTATATATTTCATTTGCAAACTTAAGAGCCAAACATATGACTCACGCTTTAGCGGTTCTTATATGCGCAATATCGGTTGTTATCGCGGTTATCATTGAAGTTCATGATTCATATGGTAATGTTCAATTATTAAATGTCACGATTGTCACTAGTACTGCAGTCTATTACCTTTTCCTATATATGGAAAGAACCCAAGTAGACACCTTATCAGGACTATTTAATCGTGAAATGTATTATCGAGATGTAACTAAGATGAGTAGTAGCGCTACCGGTGTCATCCAATTCGATATGAATGGTCTTAAATACATCAACGATAACTTTGGTCACCTTGAAGGTGATAAAGCTTTAAGAACAATTGCTAACTCTATTACTAAAAGTGTGAAACGTAATATGTATGCCTATCGGCTCGGTGGAGACGAGTTTTTAGTCATTGCTAACGGAGGAACCGAAGAAGACATAAAAACGGTTGTAGAGCGCTTTAAAGCCCATTTAAAGGACACTAACTATCATTGCTCTACTGGATATGCCTATCGAAAAGACAAAAATATAGCGTTTACTGACTTACTAGTGGAAGCAGAAAAGAATATGTATCTTGATAAAGAAGAATTCTATAAAACCTCAAAAATCGAAAGAAGAAGAGGAGAGAAAGCATGATAAAAGCCCTTTATAGGGCTTTTTCATTAAGCAAATCAATGATAATGTCTAATATATTGAACATTAAATGCGATAATACAAATAATCAAAATTATATTTTGATATATAAATAAGTATTTAATTACACTTTCAGCAGTGTTCTTTAATGAATTTAACAACTCCAGCACTCCAGCCATGGCATAACGAGTGGCGGTAACCTAAATAACAATATTTACCAAAGTCACGATGCAAATCATGTTGGTTTTCTTTTGCAAATTCATCAATTCTAGCAGTGTCTTTAGCCCAAGAGATATCAAAGTCTTCAAAGAAGGTTGTAGCGCCTAAATCTAGCATTGCTCCATAGTAATCTTTCATAATTTTGATTGCTAAAGCTTCATCTCTACTTGCGATAGCGTTAAGGATGTAATAAGACATGAATGTCGATATACCATTTGCCCCACCTTTTGTGAGCAATTTATATTCTTCATCACTCATCTTACCTGTTGCTAAATACTTAAGAGCAACAACTTGTTTCATCTCTTTAGCGACTATTTCAACTTTGTTGAGCTTGTTTAACACTGAATCGCAATGAGTAGTGGACATATTAAATTCTTTTAATAACGCTTTTGCTTTTTTGATTCCAATAATTGCGATCGCTCTACTACCTGCTAAAACGTCTTTACTATCAACGGTAGGCCAATCGACAAAATATTGAGGGAAATTAAGATCTCCATCATCTTTAATAACGTTATCGTATTGTTCAACAAGCTTTTCGATATATGGAAGCTGTTTTTTGACAAAAGAAACGTTTGATTTGTCATTAAAGTAATAATCAGAAACAACCGCCATCCACCATAAAGAATATGTTGGGAAGTTGTTCATGTAACTTGGTAACTTATGGCCTTTTCTTAAGAAATCAATTGAAGCCTCTAATTCTTTGCTTCTTCCGTATAAAGTGAATAAGGCTAGTGCTTCTGGATGTAAATCTCCAGCCCACACTAATTCGTCTCTTTTAACTCCATCCCAAACAAGTCCATTCAAAGAACATAAATCTACTGTCCTTTTAGCGGCCTCGTATATCTTTTTGATGAGTTCATCGTTGCCTTTATATACATATATTGGCTTTCTTTCGTCTTTTTTGACCACTAAAGCAATGGCTTTGATATATGCTCCACGGTCTTTATCTAAGAAATCAACACGCATGAAACGGAAACCAGATTTTTGTAGACATGCATTAGAGTAAAAAGGCAAGTCGATAGTGTAATCTCTAATAGAATGATCATTAGTTGCGCCATGTTCTCCAACAGTAGAATAACACTCAGATAATGATTCTCCATATCTCACACGGATTTTGATTGGTTTACCTTCATCAATAAAAGAAGTGATGATGTGTGGTTCACCATAATATTCTTTGCCAAAATCTAAAACGATATATCCGTCTTTGATATAGACGCATTTCTCGTTAGTGAGTTCTGGTTGAAGAACTGTTTTCTTTAATAAATAATTCACATTCTTCTTTGAAGAACATTCAATAACCTTTGTAGGTGTAATTGTTTCTAATTTCATGTTACGCAAATCCTATTTAACTATACTAAACCAATTTATTTAGACTTACCATATAAAACCGGGCACATGAAGCGCCCGGTATATTAATTCATTAACAAATTAATTATTTGTTGGTTCTTTTCTTTCTAAGCGTTACAAATAAGATTGCCGCTGAGAAGACTGTCATTAATGAGATAACTACAACCATTGTGTTGAAGCTATTGTTTTCATTAAACATTGGAACTTCTAAGACAGAAACGATTGTGTCATTACCATCGTATGGGTTAGCATCGTGATTGAATTCAGCCCATTTTTCATATCTTGCTTTTGCCGCTGCAAATTCTCCCCATGTTGTGAACATCGCTTTTTGTGAATCTGTTAAATCATTGTATGCAGCTTTAGCTGTTAAGTAGTAGTGATGTTCGTTATCGTTACAATAACCAAGGCTTTCGTTATAGTCAGCCATGTGTAAGCTACCATTTGCGAATGAAGTAACTGCTGCAAAGTTAGCGTTTGTTTGAGCGTCATATCTAACAACTTTTGATTGTCCATCAACGATAGATAACCAAGCGGAACCATCTCTTAATGCGAATGTTGGATTACCAGCCATATTTAAGTCCGCTAAGAGTTGATTTGGAACGTTGAAGCAAAGGAAGTAATTCGCTTGGTCGGTAATAACTTCGATTCTGATTGCTAAGTCATATTGCGTATTTGCACTTCCGGTTGGGTGTCCTAATTCGTAATCTGGATTTTGAGTAGATGGATCAGCAAGATTTGTGAAGTCTTTAGAGTTTCCACGAGCCCATGCATTGTAATAAGTAATTGGCTTACCATTCATTAAGACGTTGTCAAACATATAACGATAGTTATCTGCTGGGCATGCCATGGAGACATTAACTGTATCACGAGCGATATTTGTAATCACTAACCATCTATGGTACTTGCCACCTTGAGAAGCGGTGTTTTCACCCCAGTCGACAACTCCAGTAATTCCTTGATAAGTTCCTATCCAATTTGGAGTTTTTGAGAATGCGACTCTAGATGGACCGTTACTAGTTGTAACGTTTGCATAGTAAGTAATGTCTTTATCTAATGTGAATGTTGTGTTGTTGTAGTAGCCATAGAATAATCCAGCTTTGAATGTAACGACGACACTGTCTAGTGGAATTTCTTCTAAGCTAAATTTGAAGGAAAGAACGGTATCACCTACTTCAACAGCAATAGGATTGAATTTTTCACTAGCGTTAACTGGGAAACAAGTAACTCCGTCATTTCTTGGATAAGAAATAGTTTCTGGAACGTAATCAATCCATTCTCCTAATGTCTTACCATTAATAACGATACCATCACGTAATGGGATAACTTTGTTATCAACATCTAAGAATTCGCCATAATGGTCGTTGATATAGGCTGTGTTTGTAAAGATTTTTTCTGTTAAAGTAATGTCGAAGAATCCATTATCAATAAAATTGTAAGTGAAATTCATATTGAATGATTCTGGGAAGACAGTTTCTAAATCAGTAACCGCTGTTTTATATGTTCTAATGTCGGCGACAACTAAGCTGCCATTTATATCACCGGCTTTAAGGACAAAGCCACAGAACTTATCGTGTTTAGTGTCTGTTGTGAACTTTGTGACATGCCACTGACCATCATTGACTGGTTCCCAATTGACTGCGTTATATCCGCCATCACTATCGAGGAATTGAATCAAGTATGGTGCACCAACACCATCAATGTTTAATTCAGAAGCATTTGATAATTTGTACCAGAAGTGAACTTCTGTAGTGTCAACTGCAGCAAAAACTTTAGGACTTGAGCTTGTGTTTGTACCATCTGTTATAAATCTAACTTCTGGATTTGCTGCTTTTGCTCCGCTTCCTGCAGCGAAGTAATAAGTGGTGATTGTGTCTCCGGAAGGACCTTCCATTGTTTCAAAGTGGAAATCTGAAAATGATTTTACTTTTGCTGTTTCAAGATGAAGAGGGCCTGTTGGTTCTTCTGCTACTGTTGCAGCTTCAACTCTTGAAGCAACATTATTTTGAGTTGCAACTAAAGCGCCTGCGATAGTGGCAGTAACGAAACCGAAGAGAGCTAAGTATTTGACTGGTTTCATAAAATGATTTTCCACTCAATAAAAGACTATGAGTGGTTTTCTCCTTTCTTTTAAAAAACTAGTTGATAACCTTATTGTAAGTTATTTTTTCTAAGTAAAAATATGAATATCTAAATGTCGATAAAAAATGATATTGATAAATCTATAAATGAGAATCTAGAGCATGATTTCTTTGAAAGCATTGATTGTTTCAATAGAAACACCACAGACGTTAATCAAATAGTTCTCAATTGCTTTAGATAAGTTATTGGTCTCATCACCATAACGGGTAATCATTAATTGGTTGAGTTTTCCCCAAGCGATCATGTTTCCTTCGTTACTATAGATTCCGCTTCCAGTGAAGGCATCGCCTTCAGTGGTGATAGAATCTCTCCATCTTGGTCCTTGAATTGAGAAAGAAGTTAATTCAAAATCTTTGGTCAAATCTTCATAAGAAACACCAAGTAGACCATTAATCAAATAGGAAATGGTTCCTGTTCTATCTGCTCCAGCAGTGCAGTGGTAATAGATTGGATAATTAGATTGATCCGCTAATAAGTCAAAGATGTTTTTAATCGCGGCTGGACTTCCTGCATCAAAATCGTAATAAGCAGAGGAAGTAGAGTTCCATAATTGGTAACCTGGAATGATATTGGTGTATTGCCACATTCCGCATTGATGGTAAGTTAAACGGGAGTCAAATAATGTTTGCCCTCCATCTGTACGAACATCAATTTCAGTTTTAATACCTAAATCATTGAAGAAAGTATCTTTTCCCTTTTCGGTAATGTTATTTAAAAACGCTCCACGGAAAAGTTTGCCGTATTTAACGGTTTTGCCATCCGCTGTTTTCCATCCGCCTAAATCTCTAACGTTATTTAATCCATCAACATAGATTGGGCGTAATGAATAAGTGTCATTAACTTTAAATGAAAGATCATCAAAGATGATTTTGTTATCTTTTTTAATACGATAATAATATGTTTCTCCTGGAATTAAGGTTCTATCTAGAGTGACACTATTGGTGGAAGTAGCTATTGTCTTATATTCCGTAAATGAATGGTCATTACTTAATTCAACTTTATAGCTACCAGATGCATCACCTGACCAAGAAAGAGTGTTTGTAACTTGGTCATTATTACCTGCGTTTGCGTTCTTTAAAGCCGCAATAATTTCAGCGTCTGTTTCTGCTGATAAATATTGTCTAATGTTTTCTCCAACAATATTGATATTTTTGGTTAATGGAGAAATATACCTTCCATCTAACTTATTAGTAATCGAATATTGAGAATTAGGAATCTCATTTTCACACTTATAATCGTAGAAGGATTTTTGACAATCTAAGCAATAGTAAAACTCAATGTGACCAGGCTTAAAGAATGTTGGATTAGTGGCTTCATAATGAATCACTCTCTCGTGAGTGTGATTTGGATCATTAATTTTATTAATTGAATTATAATTACTCAACTTTTGGCCATTATTTGAGCATCCAACTAAGAATGCTACTAATAGGAGTAGAGGAGTAGAGGTTTTATGTTTCATAACTAATCCCTACTTTTTCTTCTTTCCAAGGAAGAATCCACCAATACCTAAACCAATTGCTAAGACTAATCCTCCGGCAATTGCACCGATTAAAGCACCGGTAGGAACGCCAGTATTCTTTTCAATAACAACTGGATCTGGTGGAATAACTGGTCCAACAGGATCAACATCCTTTCCTTGTTTAACTGCTTCTATAGCAGCGTTAATTCTATTTAAAAGAGTATCTACTTGTTCAGTGTTTTGACATAAATCAATAGACATCTTTCCATTAGTGATAATTTGGTTAATCTTTGTGATTTGTTCGGCTGTACAACCTGTTAAATCAACGTTATCTAATGTTTCATACGCTAATGTGATCGCGGTTTTAATATTACTAACAGCAGTGATAAATGTTTGATAGGCATTATCAACTTCAATACGGTTAGTCGCATTATTAATTGCAGTCAAAGCGGTTGTTTTTAAGCTAACAACTGTTTCTTTTTGAGTTTGATAATAAATATCAACATTAACAACTTCATTAATTGTAGTAATAGTTAAGTCTTTATAGTTAGCAAGATCTAAAGCTTGATACTCAGCATATGCATTATACATTTCATCAACTTTTGCGGCTGGAACTTGAGCTTGTTCTTCATTAGTTAACGCAATATAAGCTTCTAAGGCTGCTTTAATCTTGCTATAGCATTCTTTTGTGTATGTAATTTGATCAGGAATCTCATCAATTAAGTTCACAACAACATTAATTGTTTCTTCTTTAGTTTTTTCTTCATCTGTTTTTAACGCAAGAATTGTATTTTTAGCACTTTCAAATGAAGCATCAATATCAGCTTTAGTAAATGCATTAGCAAATGCAGTTTCAGCATCAGCGATTGTTTCTGCAATTGTGATTTGTTCGCTTTCTCTATATAAAGAAACATCAACTAAATTATCTAATGTATCTTTCTTTTCATTTCCGTAAGCGGTAATAGATGTAGGATTATGACGTCCAACAATATAATTGTTGTCTTTATCTAATGTATACCAGGCAGAACCTTCTCTAAAAGAGAATGAAACTGTACCTAAAGATAAATCAGTCACTAATTGGTTAGGAACTTTGATTTCAAATACATAATTTGGTTGGTCGATAGCCATTTGGGTATAAACCGCTAAATCATATGTGACATTAGCGCTTCCAGTTGGGTGACCAGTTTCATAATCTGAATTTTGGGTACTTGGATCATTTAAATTAGTGAAGTCTTTTGAGTTACCACGAGCCCAAGTGTTATATGAAGTGATAGTAGCCCCGTTAATCAAAATATTGTCATGGATATAACGGTCGTTATCAGTGGCGAATGGTTGACTAACATATTCACTATTACGAGGGATGTTGGTCCAAAGGAGGTATTGATGATATTTGCCTCCATTAGGCGAAGTCTTTTCTCCTCGATCATCAGCATTAAGGATTTTTCCGTTAAAATCAACTTCGTTAGCGGTTTTAACGAATGTAATTTTCTTATTAAAGTTTGTAGTCTTTTCTGGATTAAGTGTGGACCTAAATGTTAAGTCTTCACTTAAGTTAAATGTCGTTCCATTATAGTAAGCTTTAAATACACCAGCTTTAAAGGTAATAACGATGCTATCCATAGGGAAGAATTCAAGATTAAACTTAAAAGCGATTGTGGTGTCAGTAATCTCGACAGAAACAGGGTTATATACTCCTCCTGCGGAAAGTGGGAAGACATGGACCCCTTCGTTACGTGGATAAGTAAGTCTTGAGTTAGAATAATTAATCCAATAAGAAAGAGTTTGGCCGTTGATTAAAATTCCATCTGCGATATTAATTGGGTTTCCGTTTTCATCTAAGAAAGAATTGAGGTGGTCGTTAACATAGTTGTTAGTTGGGAAAATTCTCTCACTTAATTTGAAATCAATAAAATAATCACCGATATAATTTTGAAGGAAGTTAGCTTGTGAAAAGGAAATAATTTCCGATAAATCTTTTATGGTTGCTGCGTTAACTTGCTTCACTTCAGGAGCGTTCATCATAAACGGAGAAGTTGCGAGTAAAGCAAGCGAAGAAAACATAATCGAGGCAGCTATTTTTTTGTTTTTCATAGTAAGAAACCCTTTCTTTTATTCCTTAACGGCACCAAAGGTAAGACCAGCCACTAAGTGTTTTTGGAAAATAACAAATATGACGAACATTGGAATCATCATTAAGACACCAAAGACCATTTGAACGTTTGGTCTCATCGTGACTAATGAAGTTTCTGATAAGTATTCATAGTAAATGTATAAGTTCAATGTGAATGATTCAGGAGCGGTACTCTTGATATACATTAATGGACCAGCGAAGTCGTTCCATGCTCCAAAGAAACATGAAACCATTAAGTAGATAATGATTGGCTTAATTAATGGAAGAGTTAAACCAAACATTCTAGTTGGTAAGTTGGCTCCATCAAGAATAGCGGCCTCATCAATCTCCTTAGGAATTGAACGAATGAACTGCATAATCATGAAGATATTAAGAATTCCACCTCCAAAGAAACATGGAATAGTTAAAGGTAAGATTGTATTTGTCCAACCCATTTTCCAGAAGATTTGATAGACAGGAATCATAAGTAAGATTCCAGGAATCATAATTGTGCCTAAAGCGACAGTAAATATGACTTTTCTAAATTTGAATTTGATTTTAGTGAAAGCATAGGCGGACATAAAAGCGGTTAAAGGAACTCCGATAACGTTACAAACAACGATAATCATCGTGTTCTTTAATCCAGTTAATAAACCGTTTCTAATTTCTTCGTTTCCAAAAGCTTCTTTATATGACTCAAGAGTCCAAACTTTTGGGAATAAGCCTAAGCCTTCTGTGTATCCAACACTTTCTTCGTAAGAGAAGAAGCTTCTGGTAATTAATACCATAAATGGGAAGATAAAGATAATCACAGGAAGGCAATATAAGAAAATTCTAAATGCCTTCATGGTGAATTCTTTATAAACACTATGAGGTTTAATATGCATTTCCTTTGGCTGGAAATGAGGATTAGAAATATAGCTATCCATATTAGTTATCCCCCTCATAGTAAACAAACTTGTTGTATCTAAAGAGGATTACAGATAATCCTGCAATGATGACGAATAAGATATATGAAAGGGCGGAAGCATAACCAAAGTTATATCCTCCCACTGATTGAGTGGAATTATAAATTGTTAAGCCTAAGAAGGTAAGGTTACCGTTTTTACCTCCGGTTGTGGAGAATTGTAAGACACCTTGGCCAACTTGGAAGGCGGCAATAAAGGCGGAAATAACTTGGAAGAAGATGTATTTAGACATCATTGGAATCGTAATCTTAAAGAAGATTCTTGGACGGGAAATACCATCGATCTCCGCTGCTTCATAATATGATTTAGGAATAGATTTAAATCCAGCAATCCAAAATGGTGAAGATCCACCGATACCGAATAATCCCATAGAGATAAACGATATCATGGCTACTGCCTCTTGCTCACTATCAAAGAAGGCTATTGCCGCATCTGCCGGGAAGTTCCGGATTCCTAATGTGTAGAATAAAGAGTTAAAGAAACCATATGCATCACCAGCGTACATGTACTTATAGATAATTGCAGAAACAATACCTGGAATAAGACATGGTAAGTAATAAAGAATACGGAATACTTTTACGCCTTTAAATTCCTTACTTAAGAAATAGGCCGCAACAAAGGATAAAGTGAGAATAAGAGGAACACTGATTGCGGTATATGTAAATGTTAAGCGTAATGATTTCCAGAAAGATTCATCTTGGAAGGCATGAATGTAGTTATCAAAACCAAAGGTTCCCCAATCATAATTCATGTACTTCTTGATTGTTAAATCTTTAAAGAAGCTTTGGAAAAGCGCTAATAGAAGTGGATAAATAGTGAAAACTGTTAAACTAACAAGCAACGGGAAAATAAGGGTATAACCCACGATATTTTCCTTGATTTTGTTTTTAGTTTTTCTTGTCATAATCTATTTGTTCCAAAGTTTCTCCATATCTCTCTTATAATCAGAGAAATAGTTTGCACGGGCAGTGCCTTTAAAGTCGTAGAAGTTCTTTAAGGTTCTGTCTTTGATATACTTATCAATCATTAATTGTTTTTCTACTTCAAATCCCTTCATAAAGTTCATTGGGATATCTCTTTCTTCATGAGCGATAAATGCTTCATGATTTGGATGATAATTCTCAGTGACTAAGTATTGTTTAAATAATGCGTTAGGATCAGTCGCTAATTTCTTTAAGGCTGGAATACCAGAACCAGCTTCAGAGAAGTCGTTTTGTCCTTGTTCAGAAATAATGTATTTAAGGAAGTCCCACGCTGCTTCTTTTTTGCTATTAGCACAGGCAGTGGTAATTCCATAACCTGAACAGCCCATTCCGATATAAGAAGTTTGTCCTTCACCTAAATCGTCATAAGTAGGAAGAGAGACGAAATCTAATGTATCAGTTCCTAAAGAAGAGACATAAGTTGGTAAGTTTGGACGAACCATAAACATCATTGCAGCTTGTTTATTAGTGAATGGGATTTGGGTTCCTCCTGGAGGAGCACTTAAATAGTTGTCCGCTAAATCGAGGAGTTTGCCCCAAGCGTTTTTAGCGATTGTGACTTTTTCTTCTGTATCACCGAAACATGTTCTAGTGACTTTATCGATTAAGTCTCCGCCATAACTCTTTAAGATTGGATAATAAACAGCAGGGAAGTCTAAGTTCATATCAACTGGGAAGAATGTTGCAGAACCTGAATATTGTGTTTTGATTTTGTCTTTGACAGTTTTTGTGTTTAAAGCTTCACAAACACTGACGAATTGAGACCATGTCCAGTTATCGGTTGGATAATCAATTCCAGCGATATCAAAGATTTTCTTATTGTAGCCACAAACGACTTTGTTATAGTCTCTTGGGACCCAATACATTTCATTGCTTCCAGTTTTACATTTAGTCATTTCAACGATTGATTCGTAGAAGTCACTTTCGTTGATATGATCTCTATTCATATAAGAGGAGAGTGAGATTAATAATGATTTACCAGCGCCATCTAAGTCGGCGTTTGTGTAATATTCACAGCTAAAGTCATAGACTTGAACGATATCATCTAATTCATCATATAAGAACGCATTATTGATATAGTCGTTATAGTTAGTCATCTTGACGACTTTGAATTTCTTGTTTTCGTTACCTGGAATAGCTTTATATTTATTAACGAAGTTCATCATCGTTTTATATTCAGCGGTATCGGCAACAACAGCAATACTAATGGTGTCAGGATCTTTTTGAGCTCCACATTGAGTTAAGAATGGAACAACTAATGCTGGCGATAAAAGTAAGAGAGTTAATTTGGCCTTTTTCATATAAGAAACCTCCTATCCAAATATTACTTTGACGTTTCCAAATGGAACTGTCACATGAATATATCCATCAATATATTGAGTGTTAGTGAATCGGACTCCATTTACTGTAACCTTTAAGTTTTCATCAGTAGTCTTGTATTTAAATGTGAGATTGTGATTATGATCAACAACTCCACAGATATTGAAGACTTCCATGACATTCTTCTTAGAACGGATTGAGTAAACAGTGTCTCCATATTTCATATTGTATATTTCGAAATAATCATGAAGATTATTTTCTTTATAAGTGAATGTTAAGGTATTGTTCACTGATGCATCCATGCCATATAAAGCATCTGGGATAGCACGAATGAGAATGACACTTTCAATGAATTCAGCATCTAAGCCTAAGGCTCCGCCACCTTTATTAATCGCGTCTTGAACGGAATAGACCATGTACCATTTTTCATAGTCTTCTTCTTCATGTTGATATTGGATATCATCATAATAGGCATCATAGAAATCTAGACCGCTTCCTCCATAAGCAAGAACTTTGAGGTACCATTTCTTGATTTCGTCTAGTCTCTTGAGAGCGTTTTCAACACCTAAGACTTTGCTTCTTGCCACTAAATCGTAATATGACCAGGCAATAGCAGCGCCTCCATCTTGAAGTTGACGTGACCAAAGTTCATACCCATCTCTATAGAAACGGTAGTAGAAGTTTTCATCTCTAGCAAATCCAAGAGCGTCATTATCTTTTAAAGTGTTATAACGTGGAGCAAATTCGTAGAAGTAGATATCTTCTCCTTTAGAGGTATCGCTTTCAACAATGCGTTGACCATCGATCCATTTCATTACTGATAATTGTTGTTCTTCGGTTCCGATGCCCGCGCAGATGAGTTCTAAGTTTAAGTAGACATATCCATAGTCATGAATATCTCCATTATATTCGTTAATACCGAGAGCAAATCTTCCTGTTTCTGGATTCCAGAATCCACCTTTATTGACGTAGTGGTAATCTCCAGCAGTATATGGTGTAGTGTTTTCTTCAGCAACTACTTCGATATTTCTTTCCATGTTGCTCTTAACTAAGGCTGCAAGTTCATTTAATGAATCAGCGTCATAGTGGTAATATACTTTTTCTTCATATGGGAGCCTATTTTTAATATAGACATTAGAGATATCACTTGCTTCTGTATCCTTAACAGCGTCTTCTAAGACCGCCATCGCTTTAAGCGCTTGATAGAAGTAAGTATTAGCTTCTAAGTTACGCATTGGGGAAACTGTTAAATCCCAATATCCGTTACCAATACCGTGATACGCTAATCTATCAACTGGACTGATGGAATAAGGAACAACTCCATCATGACCATAGAAATATTCAAGTGATAATAATCCGTTTTCACCCTCTAAAGCGTGAGCAAGGAATAAGATTGCCTTTCTTGCTTTATTGATTAAGAGATTTAAGGTATTCATATCTCTAGTGAAAACAAAGTAGTTATATAAGGCTAAAATCCATTGATAAGTCGCGTTAGATTGTCTTGTATCGTAAGATGGTCTAAGGAAATTGATAGTGCCATCAGTGATAGACATTTTCTTACCTTCAACTGGAATGAATTTCACACCGATTTCAGTGATAATTTTTCTATTCCAATCATTTAATAAATACATATCAAAGAATTGACGAGTATATAAGCTAGTGTTGAGGTTTTCGATTGGGGTAGATGCATATTCACTTTGTGGAGCAAAATATTCTGTATCATCTCCAGCAACTTTGAAATAGATGCCATAATCTTTAACGTTTTTACCTGTAAAGCCGATTTCAATATCCACCATTGGGGCGTATCTAGTGTCAATTCCTTCACAAATAGGAAGTAAAGTATCTAAGTGCGTTCTATAGAATTTAAAACTCGCTCCTGTTCCAATACTTTGTTCGGTAGAGAAATAGCCATACCCAGTTTGATGATCACCATGACCAATTGCAAAATTACCATTTGAAGAATACCAATTTTGTGATTGTTCATTACCGATATCATTGAAATTGAATTCGGTAGTGTGGGTGGCTTCTAAACTGCCATAGTCTAAGATATTTGAAACACTATGAACCCAGGATGGGAATGGCCAACCTTGAGGGACACAATAACCTGTTAAATCATAAGAGGCTTTTGAGAAAGCTGGTTCAAAGGCCATAGGAGTGTTATAAATCATTCCTTGACCATCTTGAGTAGCAATGGTTAAGTAATTAGCAATTTTTGCAATTTTATCTTCACGATAAACTTGTTTAACAGCGTTTTGGAAAGTAACTCCCATTGCTTCCCAGTTTTTAGCAAATCCAGTTCCGTTAGTAACAGCGAATTCACCACAAGATTCACTATCATAACGCATGTTACGATGAGTGAAGTCGTTTAAGAAAGTCGTCATATTGGAATCACTCGCGTTGTAGTGGAGATTAATTCCGTCATATGTGATTTCATCTTTATCGATTGGGTTTTCTTTATTACAGCAAGTTAAAGGAAGAACGCAAAGACAAAGTAATAAAGCAGTTTTAATATTATTTTTCATCTATTTCCCCTTCCTTTTCTTTGAAAAAACGATGATTGATGTCACTATTCCACCCATTAAGAGAACTCCTCCAGAAATGGAGATAATAAGAATTAAGTTAGTGCTTAAACCATTATTAGGGGTAGAAGATGTATAAGTAAGAATAACGTTTAAGTTATGATTTCCACCGATGATACATTGATAAATGTGATCTCCTTTATCGGTGGTAACTTCTAAGTTATATCCCTCTTGTTCATATTTAGTTAAATAGATACGTTCTCCATAGACTAAAGAGACGTCTTCAAACTCTAATCCATCGATACCAACAACTGTAAATGTCACTAAGCATTTAACAACGCTCCAATTAATGTTCCACTCTTCGTATAAACGGAATGTTCCATGGTCGTCTTTTGAATCTGGGATTGGGCCAGTTAAACCATATTCATC
>CAMOSZ010000086.1:0-26255 GCA_946625285.1 uncultured Caryophanales bacterium
GTCGATGGATGGCCAGTAGGAAATTTAATCCTCTGCGTTATCGCTTTAATTCTTTCAGTAATCTTATGTGGCGCTATCGGAATTGAAAGAGAAAGAAGAGGAAGAAGTGCTGGTTTAAGAACCCACCTCTTAGTCGGAGTTGGTTCATGTGTCATCATGATTATCTCAATTTACGGCTTCCCTATGTTTAATGTTGATCATAGAGACACAGCTAGATTAGCCGCTCAAGTTATTGCTGGTGTTGGTTTCCTTGGTGCTGGAGCTATCATTCATAGAAGTTCTGGAACTAGAGGCTTAACAACCGCCGCAACAATTTGGATTGTTATGGCTATCGGATTAGCATGTGGTTCATTCAATTTCATCTTAGCGATTGGCGGAACCTTCTTAATCATTATCGTTCTTACAGTATTTAGAAAATTTGAGAACAAAATTAATAAGAAGGCACCTCTTATTACTCTTAGAGCAAAAGAAAACACTCCAATTACCGCCCACATCATGGAAGTCTCCCAAAACTTTGATTGCTATATTGATGACTTCCAAGTTGAACTACTTGAGAATCAAGAAGTCGAAGTAACTTTCTTGGCCGTTTCTAAATCAAATGAATTCGACACAACTGGATTTATTGCTAAATTAGAAGCTCTCGATGGAGTTATTCAAGTCGGCGTAATGAACAATCACAAACGTTAAAGCAGTGAGAAATCACTGTTTTATTTTGCCTTTCATTTCCTTATAATAACGTTATGAATTTTGAAATTGTTGTCGCAACTAATAATAAACATAAACTTCAAGAGATTAGACAAATCCTCTCTCCACACAAAATTACAGTTTATGGAATGAGTGATTTAAATATCGACATTGGAGAAGTAGAAGAAAATGGTTCTACTTATTACGAAAATGCATTAATCAAAGCTAAAGCTTTACAAAAATATACTGATAAACCAATTATCTCAGATGACACTGGCTTAGAAATTGTTTCCATGGACAACAAGCCAGGACTATACACTGCTAGATTCGCTAATAGTCATGGAGGCTATCTAGGAGCGTTCGCCGAGATCTTCAAGCAATTAGAAGGTAAAGATAGAAGTGCTTTCTTCATCTGCGATATTGTCTTATTAAATGTTGAAGACAAGCCACTACACTTTGAAGCGAGAATCCCAGGACATATCGCTACCGAACTTAAAGGAGAAGCAGGATTTGGCTATGATCCAATATTCATCAATGATGAAGTTGGTAAGACATACGCGGATATGGGACAAGAAGAAAAAAACCGAGTCTCTCATAGAGGCAAAGCTTTAAAGAAATTATTAACTTATCTAAAGATAAATAACTTAATATATTAAAAAGAATGGTCTCCCATTCTTTTTTTCTTTAGTTAATTCTAAGCTTTCTCTTCTTGAGAATCCTTCTCCATGATAAGTAGAAGGAAGCGCAAACTATGAAGGCAATGAAGGAAGCAATTCCAGTTGCGATAAATGTTATAAAGAAGGAATTATTATCGCGGAATAAATATGCACATATTCCTAATCCAATAAAGGCTAGTAAGAATAATCCAGACAACCATAAGGATGCTTTTTTCATTCCGATGATTACTGTGTAATCTCTAAAGACTTTTCCTTCGAGGATTTTCTTTTTACGTTCATCAGTGAGTTCTCTAATTTGCTTTGTAAAGACATTCGTACTCACTACTTCATCAAGTCTTTCTAAATAGACTTTATCATTAACGATTTTGTTATATTTGAATCCTAATCCATCCACTGTGTGTTTGACGGATTTAAGTTTTGTTTCTTTCTCAGTAACACTATGGCTAATCAAGTTAATTAAGACTTCGTTAGTCTGAGTAACATAATCTTTTTTAATCTTACTTAAATGAGCAATGATTTCTTTTTTGAATTTAATGATGTCCGCTAAACGTTTGATATAAAGTTTAACGCATTCTTCATCATAGAAGAAATCACGATGAGTGACCTTATGGAAAACCGCGTCATCATATTCATCTAAAGCAAGATTGATTTTCTTTAGAAAACCAATATATGCCATTATTTCTTCAGCATTACGATGAGTAATCGCATCTAAAAGATAGCTACACTCTTGTAAATAGGACTGCTTAACTCTTGAGTTATAAATTAAGCATAAGATACGACCGAGAAGCGCTTTTTGATTTTTAGGTTCAATCTCTAAAACATCCGCGTATTCTTGATAAGCTAAAACCGGATCACAAGCGACATATAATGTGTTATCAGCCTTATCTAACATGTTACTAATAAGGTTGGAATACAAATTAATTGCCTCTTTTGGGTCTAATTCACGCATACAGTAAGGACAATACACAGTGCTTGCTTCAGGATTAACTGGGAAGATGTGATTCTCGATTCTTGTAAAGTGACAGTATTTACAAATTCCGTTTTTAGTCGCCATATGAGAAATTATAGAATAATTTTTGAAAAACTCAATTATGAATGTATAATCAAACATATGAAAATCTTCCCAAATACCGAACAAAGAGTTTTATATTATATCGACAATAACAACTTAAGTATGTCTTTATCAGACATGTTTTCTTTGCTCGTTGGAAATTCTCAAATTACAAATAAAGAAGAAGTTGAAGCACTAAAAAAGAAATTCAGTCTCACTAGTCGAGAAGTATTGCTCAATAAATATCGCGAATATTTAGAAATAGATCCTGAAAATGAGGAAGATGAACTCATTTATCACCACTACTTTGAGTGGTCAATTTATGAAAGTGATATTAATAAATATCTCAATAACCCTTATTATCAAAGAATGAAACTCCTCAACATCAAAGATGGAGATTACGAACTAGTGACCGATACATATAAAGCGTATGAACTTTTTCCCTATAAAGACATGGATGAAGAAGTTGATACATTTATTGAGGCTAATTCATTTTCTTTCTTTGAAAAAGATTTTAAATTCCTTGCTCTTAACTATAAAGGTGTCACTTGGATGAGCATCACTCCAAATGAAATTGAGACAATGGAAAAAGCAGTAAAGGCTGCTACAGGAAAAGTAATTGTCTATGGACTTGGTTTAGGCTATTACCCATATATGATTTCTTTAAAAGATGAAGTTAAAGAGATTGTTATCGTTGAAAACGATATCAAAATCATCAATCTATTCAAAAAACATATTCTTCCTAATTTTGAACATCAAGAAAAGATATCTATTATTCATGGTGACGCTTTTGAATACATGGAAAAATGTGATGACTTTGATTATGCCTTTATCGATTTGTGGCACGACACTTTTGATGGACTTGAATTGTTCTTAAAAGCAAAGAAATTAGAAAAAACAGGTAAGAAATATTTCTATTGGTTAGAAAGTAGTTTCTATCTCTTACTTAGAAGATGCTTTATTTCATTAATGGAAGAACAACTTGCTCACGCGGATGAATCAAATTATAAAAAGAGTAAGAACATCACTGATAAAGTCATCAATACATATTATGAAAAAACAAAAAGTCTCGTCATCAGAGATAGCACTGACTTCGGAACTTTATTGTCTAGTTATAATTTATTAAATCTATTACTTAAATAATTATATTATTTAATAACGTTCAATTCTTCAGTTAAGAGTTGAACTTTTTTATATATGTCTTGGATATTCTCACCAACATAGAAATTTCCATCTCGATAGAGAATCTTTCCATTAATCATTGTCATCTTAACGCAGTCTTTTGAACCGCTATAAACGAGGTTGTTGATGATATTGTTGATTGGTTGCATACTTGGACGAGATAAATCAATCATGATTAAGTCCGCTAATTTACCAACTTCTAATGTATCAGCGTCTTTAAGCCCCATTGCATAAGCTCCATTAACTGTCGCCATTTTTAATACTTCAAAGGCTGGGATAGAAACTGGATTATTATGTTTTAGTTTCTGTAAGCCAGTTGCTAAATACATTTCTCTAAACATATCTAAAGCGTTGTTACTAGCTGGCCCATCAGTACCTAATGCCACTCTTACTCCTCTTTGGAGTAATTTTGTGATATCGCATATTCCACTAGCAAGTTTCATGTTGCTGCTAGGATTGGACACTACTGTAACATCTTTTTCTTTGATGATTTCAATATCGTGGTCACTCAAATAAATGCCATGGAATATTGCGCCACCCTTATCAAAGAAATGCATGGAATCAAAGAATTCCATTGGAGTCATTTTTCTTCTTTGAATGCATTCTTTAACTTCTCTTTCAGTTTCACTTAAGTGAGTGTAATAAGGTAAACCGGTTGCTTCTAAAAGTTTTCCGGTTACTTCAAACATCTCATCTGTTGGGGTGTATTCTGAGTGAAGTCCAATCACAAAAGTCGCTAAGGAAGATGGTCTATTATTATCTCTAACTAATTTGAGAACTTCTTCTACTGGTCTAGCTTTTGGATCATACATCGCTAAAGAAACACTTCTAAATCCAAATTCATTACATGTATCAGCAAATTCTTGAGGGAAGAAATATTGATCTAAAACTGCGGTAATACCACTAGTAAGATATTCTAAAATTGCTACTTTAGTTAATTCTTTAATACAACCTTCATGAAGATTGTCTTCTCTAGGGAAAATTTCTTTAAATAACCAATCTTGTAAAGATGAGTCATCAGCTTTAGAACGTAAAAAAGTCATCGCACTATGAGTGTGAGCGTTTTTAAATCCAGGCATGATTAAATTTGATTCGCAATCAATCACTTGGTCAAACACTCCAGCTGGAAGTTGACTTCCGATATAACTAATTCTGTTGTCGGTGACAACAATGTGTCCTTCCATGATATTAGAATCAACCATGGTAAGAATTCTTGCGTTCTTAAGTAAAATCTTCATCTTTATAATTCCTAACTCGTAATAATGATATACAAAAATAAAAATTTTATAAATAAAGTTATGTAATAATTAAAGAAGTTATGGTATAGTTAACAACGTTCACGAAAATTGGAGTAGTACCCAAGTTGGTGAAGGGGCTTCCCTGCTAAGGAAGTAGATCGGGTAACTGGTGCGAGAGTTCAAGTCTCTCCTACTCCGCCAAAAAGAGAATATAGGCACATTGCAAAATGTGTCTTTTTCTTTATTTTTCTAAAGTAAACCACTACTATATATGTGGAAAGAGGAGAATAAATAATATGAAAAAAGCCGCAAATATCCTATTAATTATCAGTGGAATATTCTGCATACTCTCAATCCTTGGAGTTATTGCCGGAGCTATTGCTTGCTTTGTTATGTCAGGCAATACAGACCTCATTAAACAAGGACTTAGTGAAGGATGGATCAATATACCTCACCAAGATACCGAAGAACAAGCGATTCAATTTGTTAAAATAATGCTTACTACTGTCGGTGTCCTCTGTGTCGTATATACTGTCGTCTACATCGCTGGAGCTGTAATTTCATTCCAAGGTGCAAAAAAAGAAACCAAGGGCTTATATATCGTTAACATCGTCGTCGGTGTAATCGGTGGTTCTATCTTCAATTTAATCGGTGGAATCCTTGGATTAGTTGGCGCTTCTGATAATAAGTAGTACTAGTTATTTAAAGAAGATAACGATAACTCCTCTATAATCTAGGGGAGTTTTATTTTTCTCTTCATAATAAGAATTGGATAATATTAAAATATTATTGATATGGATAAGAGTAGGCAATATATCGCGATTGACTTAAAGAGTTTTTACGCGTCTAGTGAATGCGTTGAAAGAGGACTCGATCCTTTAACCACGAACTTAGTGGTCGCTGATACATCTCGAACCGAGAAGACAATTTGTCTTGCTGTTTCTCCTTCTTTAAAACAATATGGTATCCCTGGAAGAGCAAGACTATTTGAAGTCATCCAAAAAGTTAAAGAAATTAATCGCGAAAGATTAAAGAAAGCTCCTAATCATAAGTTCACAGGTAAATCATATAATGATTTAGAACTTAAAAGAAATCCATCTCTAGAATTGGATTTTATTGCCGCCACCCCTCAAATGGCCCACTACATCAAAAAAAGTACTGAAATCTATAAAACTTATTTGAAATATATTGACGCTGAAGACATTCATGTCTATTCCATAGATGAAATGTTTGCGGATGTCACTAAATACATGAAGACATATAAAAAGAATGCCGAAGAAATCGCGACAATGATGATTTTAGATGTCTATAAACAAACTGGCATTACCGCTACTGGAGGAATTGGAGATAATCTCTATTTAGCAAAAGTAGCAATGGATATCATTGCAAAACACACAAAAGAAAATAAAGATGGAGTCCGAATTGGTCACTTGACCGAACAAAGTTATCGCGAATTATTATGGGATCACACTCCTCTTACTGACTTTTGGAGAGTTGGTAGAGGATTAGCTAAGCGCTTATTTAAATTAGGACTAGTCACTATGGGAGATATCGCCCGTCAATCTTTAATTGATGAAGATGTTTTATATCAAGAATTTGGGATTAACGCTGAATTATTAATTGACCACGCTTGGGGATATGAACCAGTCACTATCAAAGATATTAAAGACTATAAACCGAAGAACAATTCTTTATCTGTTGGACAAGTTCTTTCTTGTCCTTATGAACACGAAAAGGCAAAACTAATTGTTAAAGAAATGGCGGATTCTCTCGCCTTAGATTTAACTAGTAAAGGATTATTAACTGATCAAATTGTCCTATCCTTTGGATATGACATTGGTGACTTAACCGATTCCATGAGTGGAGATGAAGTAGAAACTGATTGGTATGGAAGAAAAGTCCCAACTGGAGAACATGGCTCCATCAATCTTACTCATTTCACTTCTTCTGGAAAAGAGATTGTTGCTGCGTCCACAAAATTATTTGAAAGACTAATAAATAAAAAGCTTCATGTAAGAAGAGTCTATATTGGTTGCCCAGTTATCAAAGAAGATGAAATTAATAATTATTCTCCTAAATATGAACAACTGTCTTTATTTATGAATGTTGAAGATTCTTCAAAAGAAATAGAAAACAAAAAAGATTTAGAGCAAGAAAAAGAATTACAAAAAACAATTCTAAAGATTAAGAAAAAGTACGGTAAAAATTCAGTTTTAAAAGCGATGGACTACGAGGAAGGAGGAACCACCATTGAAAGAAACAACCAAATCGGTGGTCATAAAGCGTAATGGGTAAATACGACGACATTATTAATCTTCCTCGACCAGTATCAAAAAATCACAAACAGATGTCAATTTATGACAGAAGTGCCCAGTTTGCGCCTTTTGCCGCATTAGTGGGATATGATGAATCGATTTCAGAAGCTTCTAGAACTGTCGAGGATAAGATTGAACTCACTAGTGACAAAATTGAAGAAATAAGTGAGGCCTTATATAAACTATCTCAAAAACACAATTGGGAAAATAAGGCACTTCTTACATATTTTAAGAAGGATAAAACTAAATCTGGAGGAAAGTATTTTTCTAAAGAAGTTAATGTGAAAAAGGTTGATGTTAACAAAAAAATCCTTATATTAGAAGGTGACGAGAAAGTCGATTTTGAAGACATAATCGACATTAATCTTTGTTAGAACAAGAACAACAAGCATTGTTGTTAGATTTTTATCACTATGGTAGAATAACTAAAAATGGAAAAGAAAACTATATTCCCTGAATACGATAATGTTGAAGTAAGAAAAACTGGTTTATTTTATCGTTTCGTTAAAAGAGCCTTTGACTTCATTTTCTCACTTCTTTTGTTATTACTTATTGGGTGGTTCCTTATCATTGTTGCAATATTTGTTTCTATTTCTTCTCATGGCACTCCACTATATAAAGACAAACGTGTCGGACGTTGGGGAAAAGAACTTAACGTTTTGAAATTTAGAAGCATGTTTGTCGACGCTAATACAAAACCAGAAAAATACTTAAATAAAGAACAATTAGAACAATTCAAAAATGAAAGAAAAGTTGATAACGATCCTCGTGTTACTAAGATTGGAAGATTAATTAGAAAAACTTCAATCGATGAGTTACCACAAATCATTAACATCTTCTTAGGTAATATGACATTTGTTGGTCCTCGACCAATCACTCAGCAAGAATTCGAATTGCATTTCACTCCAAAGCAAACTGAGATCTACCAAAGCGCTAAACCAGGTTTAACTGGATATTGGCAAGTATCAGGAAGAAATGATATCTCATTTGGAAGCGGAGAAAGACAAAGAATTGAGCTTGAGTATTTCAGAATTAGAGGCATTTGGACCGATACAAAAATTCTCTTCAAAACAGTTCCAGCTGTTTTAGAACATAAAGGCGCAAAATAAAACACTTCTCAAAATTAATTGGAAGTGTTTTTTTAATCTCTGATTAATATGCTTTAGCGAATAGAACAACTTTGCTTGCTTTTTTGCCACACACTGGGCAAGTGTCAGCGCCTTCAATTCCCATTTGGTTAAATGGAATACATCTAGCAGTAGCATTTGTGAGTTCTTTGATTTTGTCCTCACACGCTCTATCGCCACACCACATCATTTTGGCGTAGCCACCTTTTTCTAAAGCAGCATCAAGTTCATCTAAGCTCTTAATCTCAGTGACGTGATCTGCTAAATAGCGGCATGCTTTTTCATACATTTCTTGATGGATTACTTTAAGTAATTCATTTGCCTTATCAGCCATCTCATCCATTGAAACAAAAATCTTTTGACCATCGTTTCTCTTAGCAAAGACGACTTGTCCTTTTTCAATATCACGTGGTCCAAGTTCCACTCTTAGTGGGACACCTTTCATTTCGTATTCAGAGAATTTCCAACCAGCGCTCTTGTCGCTATCATCAATCTTGACGCGATATCCAGCATCCTTAAGTTTTTGCGCTACTTCTCTAGCAGCAGGAATAACTCCTGGTTTATTAGCAGCAACTGGAATAACAACGATTTGAATTGGAGCAACATATGGAGGCAAGACCAATCCATTATCATCACCATGAACCATGATGGTGGCACCGATTAATCTAGTAGAAACACCCCAAGAAGTTTGGAATGGAGCTTGTAATTTGCCTTCTCTATTTTGGAATTGAATTCCAAATGCTTTAGCAAATCCATCTCCAAAGAAGTGTGTTGTACCACATTGTAAAGCTTTTCCATCTGGCATAAGAGCTTCAATTGAATAAGTCTCTAAAGCACCAGAGAATTTTTCTTTATCTGTTTTTCTTCCTTTTGAGAAAGGAATGGCGAGAATGTCTCTTCCTAAATCATCATAGACTTCAAGCATCTTAAGTGTTTCGGTACGAGCTTCTTCTTCACTTTCGTGCATTGTGTGTCCTTCTTGCCAGAGGAATTCAGCACCTCTTAAGAATGGACGAGTGGTCTTTTCCCATCTAACAACAGAACACCATTGGTTATAAAGTTTTGGTAAATCACGATATGATTTAATGATTTTTGCGTAGTGATCACAGAATAAGACTTCGCTTGTTGGGCGAACGATAAGGTTATCTTCTAATGATTCACTACCACCACGAGTGGCAATTAAGCATTCTGGAGCAAAGCCTTCAACATGTTCTTTTTCTCTTTGGAACAAGCTTTCTGGGATGACCATTGGCATATAGACATTTTCATGTCCTGTTTCTTTAAACCTTTTATCGAGATAGTTTTGAATTTGCTCCCAGATGGCGTAGCCATAAGGACGATAAATGATAAAGCCTTTAACTGAGGAATAATCCATAAGTTCAGCTTTTTTGCATACGTCAGTGTACCACTGAGCAAAATCATCTTCTTGTCTTGTAATTGATGTGTTTTTAATTTGGTTATTTTCCATGAACGTAAACTCCTATAAATATTTGTCCGCCATTTGGACAACTTTTTCCATTTTCTTTTTCTCAACTGGAAGAAGCATATCATTGCTTGGAGCAATTACATCACTAGAGACGTAGCTAATTCCAGATTTGATAATTAATTCGACTGCTTGCCAACCTTCCAGGTCAGTAGCGATAATAGGTCGACCATACTTAAGTAAAGACTCAATTAGGGTGTATAAAGAGAGTCTAATACGGTTGTTATGTTTTACTTCTTCCATCATCGCACTACCAACGACGAAGTAATGGAACAAGAAATAAACTTTATCATCGAGTAAGAGGTTCTTATCTTTTAAAGATAATGCAAGCTCAAACCCACTATTCTTTAAGGATGTTAAAGTACTGATTAATAGTTCTGTGTTATGAGAGTTTTCATTAACTTCTTGCTCATCAAAAACAAGAACAATATCCACTTTATTATGATATGGGATTTGACCAATGATCGAGCTGATATTATTAATATCAATCATTGAGACCGATAAGAATAAAGACATGTTTGATGATTGACGTTCACTATTGAACTTCATAATGACGTTTTTAGCCACCAAGGCAAATAAGTCTAAGTTCTTATTGATTCTTGAAGCATATTTACTCATCTCAGAGAAGCTAGAGAATGGGGAATCATAGGCTTTAACATATTCGAAATAGCCAATGGTTTGACTCGATTTAGCGTTGACGATTGGTCTAAATAAATAACGAAGGACACCATCGTGAAGAAGGTGATCAATTTGTTCGTTATATTTGACCATATCGCTATTAGCGTTCGCGTTTCTTTGATAAAAGACAATTTCATTTCCGTTAGTTTGTCCAGAAATACAAGCTTCTCTAACTTTTTCTTCAATCATGTCATAGTTTTGATAGAATTGTCCGTTTTCGACAATGCCAATAGCAAAATTAATAAATCCTGCGAAGCCATTAACTTCCATTTGTTTCTTAATAGAAACAGAAATTGAATTAGCAAGTTGCATTGCGCTTTCTCTATTAGAAAGGCGCAAATCAAAAATAAATAATTCAGAATCACCATTATCTAAAATTTGACGAGGTAGTTTTGGATTACTAGCGTATGGATAAATGGTGTTTTTAAGATTCATAATCATGTATCTTTCTATCTTGTCGTTAGAAATGATTTTCTGACGAGTATAGAAAAATCTGATACAGAATGAATATCCGGAAAGTGATTTGTTGTGATTGATAATTGATTGAATTTGACTTCTTTTAACAATACCAGTAGGAGTACGGTTATCGTTTTTCTTCTTAGGAGCGTTATTTGGAGTAATGTATTTCAAAATATGGCTCTCTAAATGAATGAGTCCGGTTTGTGGATTGTAATCAAGAAGTCTTAATAAGGTAAAGCAAAGCTTTTTTGTGTTATTTAATAAAATATCAGCCTCTAAATATTCACCTGCGGTTTTAGGGTTAACACAAATTTGGAAAATCCAGTTCTTCACTCTTTCAGAATCATTTGGGTGAAACGAGGTATAAAAGGAGAATAGGTCATAGGTGATCTTATTTCCCATATCACTTTTGTTAAGCTGAACAATTTTGTTCTTCTTAACATCGATAATATAAATTCGAGTAGTTGTACTTTCATAGTCAACTTGCTTCTCAAAATCTGCATCATTCTTAACTGAGATGGCAAAGAAAAGTATCACCAAACTAATAAGGACCACTAAAGCGATAATTATTGAGAAGAAGATGACAAAATTAGTGTCTGTAAAATCTCCGAATTTCATAATCAAAATTATAGATTAATTTTATGAATTAAAGCAATTCATAATTCATTATTATAGTAATTTTATCGGTTTTTGCTATATAATTAACGGGCTGGAGAAGTACCCAAGTGGTTGAAGGGGGCAGTTTCGAAAACTGCTAGAAGATGCAAGTCTTGCAAGGGTTCGAATCCCTTCTTCTCCGCCAATAAGACATATAGACACATTTATGTGTCTTTTATTTTATATTTTCCCTGTTTTAATGTTATTAAAAAATGTTAAAATTATTTACATGAAAACCCAAGAGATAAAAGTTAATACTTTTTCCCATCGAGTCCTTCATTTTTTATTACGCCGCTTATTTTGTTTTTACACTAGAGTTTTCTTAGGCTTTAGATCCAAAGATAAATACAAAATCACTAAGGGAGAACCAATTATCATTATCAGTAATCACCAAACTGACTTTGATCCACTTTGTATTTTCCCTTCTTTTAATAAACCTGTATATCCTATTGCTACTGATAACATCTTCTCAGGAAGTGGAGCAATATGGCTATCAATGGCAGGAGTTATTCCAAAAAGAAAAGGCGCTTCTGATATTAAGGCCGCGATGACAATGAAAAAGGTTGCCGAAAAAGGTGGTTCACTACTTCTCTTTCCAGAAGGAAATAGAACCTATGCCGAATTCCAATTCTTTATTGGAGACAATTTAGCAAGCTTTATTAAAGGATTAAAGACCACTATTGTTTTCTATAACATTTGTGGAGGAACAGGTGTCTCTCCAAGATTTAAAAACAAAGAAAGAAAAGGCAAGTTTGTAGGAAAAATTGTTAGAGTTGTAAAGCCTGATGAATATGAGCAGATGACTAACGATGAATTAATGACGGTCATCAGGAACAATATTAGAGTGTACGACAGTGAATCCGGCAATTTATATAAGTCAAAGAAACGCGCTGAGTATTTAGAAAGAATGTTCTTCGTCTGCCCAAAATGCCAATCCACTCAATCTTTATACTCCAAAAATCAATATCTCTACTGCAATAAATGTGGTTTAAAAGTTGAATATACAGAAGACCTCCATCTTAAAAGCGAAGATCCTGATTTTAAATTCACAAAAATGTTAGATTATTGGAACTATCAAAAAAGATTTATTTCAAATATGGAAATTAAAGAAGATGAAATTATCTTCTCTGATGATAATGTGAAAATCATCACCGCTGATCCATATAAGAAAAGAACGCCGATTTATAGTGGAAAAATTGAGCTAACCGATAAACAACTAAAGTACGGAAATAATGCATTTGATTTAAAAGAGATTTCTAACTCCTCAGTTGTGTCCGGAAGAAAGCTTGTCTTCACTTATGAAGATAGACAATATATGCTTATCGGCCATATGAGATTCAATCCTGTTAAATATGCATTAATTTTTAATAAACTAGACACAAAAATGAAAGAAAAGAACTTTGACAAATACTTTAATTTAAAGGAAGATTAACAATATGATTTTTGACGTTGCACCACAATGGAAATTTGATTTAACTCAATATGATGACGTATGGAAAATTCTCATTAACGTCATTTTATTACTTACCGCACTTCTTTTAGGAAATATGATTCGCAGAGTCATACCATTTTTAAGAAAGGCTTTTATTCCTAGTGCTCTTATTGGAGGTCTACTCCTATTTTTAGCGAACATATTCTCCACCAAAGTTTTTAACTTTGACTTAATTGATATGAGAATAATGCAAATTATTACCTATCACGCCTTAGCAATAGGTTTTATTGCATTATCTTTAAAAATAGTTGAAAAAGGAAAAGAAAAAAACGGATTAAAAGTATTCCAAAACGGTTTTGTGACAGGAGCGACATATATGCTTCAAGCCGTTGTTGGACTTTTAATTGGCTTATTCTTTGTTTGGGCAGGAAACGAATTATTCTATGATGCTGGAATTCTACTTCCGTTAGGATTTGGTCAAGGACCAGGAAACGCTTTAACTTGGGATAATAATTTCACTGCTGATTATGGCTTCTTAGGCCAAGGATCAGTTGGCTTAACAATTGCGTCTTTAGGATTTGTAGTTGCTTCAATTGTTGGAGTTATCTATATCAACATCTTTAAACGTAAAGGACAAATCAAAGACGTCGAAAGAAACACTCAAAGAGATGTTAGCGAATTCGTTGATGAAAAAGATATTGAAGACAGTGAATCGGTCGATAAGTTATCAATTCAAATTGCTTTTGTTGCAGTTAGTTACGCTATCGGATTCCTCATTATGTTCTTCTTTGCCAAGCTCACAGACTGGACTGGAGTTAAATTATTCAATGACGTTGCCTGGGGCTTTAACTTCATTTGGGGCATTATCAGTGCAACCCTTATAAAGGCTGTAGTTAAATTCTTCTATAAGAAGAAAGCTGTTAAAAGAAAATATATCAATAACTATCAAATGGACCGTATTAGTGGCTTTGCATTTGATTTAATGATTATTGCGGGTGTTGCCGCTATCGATATCGATGTAGTAAGTCAATATGCTTGGTTCATTGTTGCCTTAGCAGCAGCAGGAACTATTGTTACAGTTATCTATGTAAGGATAATGACAAAGCTATGCTTTAAAGGATTTGAACACGAAGCGTTCCTAGTTAACTTTGGAACTTTAACTGGCACCGCTAGTAATGGAGTTATTCTTCTAAGAGAAGTTGATCCTAACTATGATACTCCTGCTAGTAACATCTTCATTGCATCTCAATTCCCTGCAATGGTTGCAGTAGCTCCACTTCTACTATTACTTAATATGGGGGCTGAAACATATAACGGATGCTTAATTACCTTAGGCATCTTTACAGCCTTATTCGTGGTCTATACAACGTTCTTAGTTTTATCTACTAGAATCAAAAGAAAAGAGAAAGCTGAATAATCACAAACAATAATTAAGAGTTATTTATAACTCTTTTTTATTTGACCCACTTGACAGCTATTATATAATATATAAACGAAAGGAAGTAAAAAGTTATGTCAGGAATTAAAACAGTACCTATTACTCTTATTACTGGATACCTTGGAAGTGGTAAAACCACTTTAGTAAACCATATCTTGAAAAACGCTAAAAATCATAAATGTGCAGTTATTGTTAATGACTTAGGCGAAGTCAATATCGACGCCGACTTAATTGAAAAAGAAGGTGTTGTGTCTGGAAAAGACGATAACTTAGTAGCGTTACAAAACGGATGTATCTGCTGCACCCTTAAAAAAGATTTAATTGAACAGTTAGCAGAATTAGTTCAATCTCAAAAATTTGATCACATCATTATTGAAGCTTCTGGTATTTGTGAACCAGTGCCAATCGCTCAAACAATTTCCTTTATGGAAGAAGAATTCAATCGTCAAAATCTTCCAAAATTCTATAAATTAGACGCAATCGTCTCTGTTACAGATGTTTTAAGACTTAGAGATGAATTCGGATGTGGAGAAGTCTTTAAAGATACAGTTAGAGGTGAAGAAGATTTAGAAAATCTTGTCATCCAACAAATCGAATTCTGTGATGTCATTATCTTAAACAAAGTTAGTGACATTTCTGAAAAAGAACTCTCTAGAGTAGAAGCAGTCATCAAAGCAATTCAACCAAAAGCTAAATTAATTCACGCCGATTACTGCAAAGTTGATATTGATGATATCATCGACACAAACTTATTTGACTTTGAAAAGGCAAGTGGTTCAGCTGCGTGGATTCAAGAATTTGAAGACTGGGATAATGAAATCGATTCTGATTCTATCCACGATGACGATGATGACGATGATGATGAACATGAACATCATCACGATCATGAGCATGAACATGAGCATGAACATGAGCATGAAGAAGGTCACCACCACCATCATCATCACCACCACGAACATGGTATCGGTGAAAACGATGATGAAGGCACCGCTGATGAATATAATGTAAATACATTCGTGTATTACCGTAGAAGACCGTTCTCAAAGGCAAAATTTGTTGAATGGGTAGAAAACAATCCACGCAATATTATCAGAAGCAAAGGCATTCTCTACTTTGAAGAAGATAAAGCAAATGCCTGTGTATATGAACAAGTCGGTCATCAAAAGACTTTAAATGTCACAGGAAAATGGTACAGTGAATCCCTCACCAAAAAACAACTCCAACTCTTGATAGCAGAAGATAAGAACTTCGCCCATGACTGGGATCCAAAATGGGGAGATAAATTAATCAAACTTGTCTTTATCGGTCAAAACTTAGATAAAGATGGTATTAAAAAAGAACTTGATCAAATATAAAATGCAAACAAAAAGAACGGTTTAGCACCGTTCTTTTTCTTATACTACAATTATTCCACAGGTTTAATGAAGAAGTTACCGTAAGTTTGAATTAAAGATGTAACGGTAATAAAGGCGTGTTCATCAACCTTTCTAACAAGATTAATAACCTTTTTAGATTCGTTAGATGAAACAACCATATAGAGGATATTTTTATCAGCGTGAGAGTATCCGCCCATACCTTTTACGATAGTTGTTGAATGTGGGAAATTCGCAATAAGAACGTGTTCTAAACCCTCAACAGAAGTGATAATTTGGATTTGAACTTTCTTATTTCTAATATTAATAACATCAACAACAAGCATAACCACTAATAAGTAGAAGGCACCATACATAAAGTTAAGTAAAGCTACGTTCATATGATTGCCTTTATTAATGGCAATTGTTAAGCAAGTAAAGATAAAGATAATGCAGCTATTAATTGCAGTCGCGTATTTACCTACACTTGTTGATTTTCTAAGTGAGAAATAATAGGAGAAAACATCAATTCCCCCACATGATATTTCATGCTTAAAGGCCATCGCGGATGAGAAGCCAATCGCAATGCCTCCGAACACAACACGGGTAAGGTGCTCGCCCTCGAGTGCTTCTGCGATTTGACTTGCGAGTGGGAAGTCAAACTTTAATCCAAAGAAATTGCCTCCGAAAATTTGAATGAAGATGGATGATAATCCAACATTGATAAGTGAGAGAATGGCGAATTTCTTTCCAATTGCAAAATATGCAAAAGTTAAAATTGGGATATTAAGTGCAAAATAGCAGATTGATTGAAGTGTGTATTGATCAATCTTGCCACCACATAATGTAATGATTAAATAAATGACTTGGGAAATGCCACCAACACCACCAGTAATGATTGAAGAACCTTCAATAGAAGTATGGTCTTCTGCAAATGGAGTGATAAAGCAATAGAATGCAAAGGCATAGAACATCGCTGTAAAGGCAGCAACAAAAACACCTTTAGCGGTATGTAAGCCTTCTTTGAGGTTGATATGATCGTAGAAATAATTGTTAATTTTTCTTTTTAAGTTACGAATTTTTCCCATAACAAATTTCAAAATGTATTTTATACATGACACCTTCAAAATACAATAAGGAGTTGATTTTCGGTTATAAAATTTTATTTAATTTCTTGTAGAAATTAATTTTTGTACAAATTTCCTTATTATTTTATTGAAAATAACTATCGTAAATGATATTATTTACCTGCTATATGTTATATAGGAGGCAAAATTTATCATGAAAATCTTAAGAGCTATTGGAGCATTCTTCGCTAAAATCGGTAGATGGATTGCTAATACAGCATGGATTCAACCATTATTAATTGTTGGTGGTATCTTCGCCGTTATCTTCTCAATTCCATATATCAAAACCGCTATCGAAAATGCTCAAATCGATAATACTGACTATGACTACCTTTATTATAAAGATCACTCACTTGATTTAAACGAAGGTGGCAAGGCAGAAAAATTATTCTCTTATCTTGATGCTAAAGACTACGAAAATATCAATAAAGAGTTTGGTACTAAATTCTTCTTCACATTCGCACAAGAAAATTGCGCAGATTGCAAGAGCGCAGTCGCAGCATTTAAAAATTTTGCTTCAAACTTTAAAACATGGGAACTTGACCACGAATTCAAGTTATATTCAATCTTAGTCGATGTTAAAGATGACAATGATGATAAAGTCTATCTTGCTAAAAAGATTGTTAAAGAAAACACTCAATTCTTAAACGAACTCACCACTGCTTATGGTGAAGAAACAACAAGCACAGAATATGCTCTTTACAAAAATAAAGAGTCCATTAAGTCAACTTACACAAAGAACATGAAAGACTTATCCGATGCCATGTTAGAAACAAGCTCTGGTCTTACTACACCAATGACATTCTTATATGACTACGATAAAGTTCAAGCAGATGCAAACTATCATAATGCTAACTGCATTACTGCTGTCTTATTCAACACCGATGCTCTTGTCGAAGACAATCAACCAAAGAACGAAGTTACTAAAGCACAAGTTCTTAGAGATTGCTGGAGCTATCAAACATTATTCGATCCAGAATATAACAAATAAGTTTATTTGCAAAATAAAAGCTATCCGGTTGGATAGCTTTTTTTGTTGAATCATTTATTTAACAATCTCTTATTAACACTTTCAGGAACTAATTTAGAAACATCAACACCACTTCTTGCTAGTTCCATAATTCCACTTGAGGAAATAAATGATTTATCACCTCTAGCCATGAAGAACACCATATCAATTGATTCATCAACATATTCGTTGGCGCTGGCTAATTGGAATTCATATTCGAAGTCTGTTACCGCTCTTAAGCCTCTAATAAGATGGTTGGCATTATGCTTTTTAGCGTATTCAACGGTAAGGCCTTCATAGAAATCAACGGTTACACCTTTCATTCCCTTAGTGGCGTCTTTAATCATCTCAACTCTTTCTTCTGGGGAGAAATTGAATTTCTTTCTTGGATTAACCGCGACTAAGACAATGATTTCATCAAACACCTCTAGAGCTCTTTTAAGAACATCTAAGTGTCCATTAGTAATTGGGTCAAAACTTCCTGGATATATTGCTTTTTTCATCTTTGTTTTTATTTCCTTAATACAATAATCTTGATTTCACCATAATGATACTCTTTTATTTTTACATCCCAAAGAGGATTAATCTCGATATCTCTTTTTGTTTCGATGGCAAGAATACCTTGCTCCGCTAATAAAGAGTTATCAAAGATATTATTAAGAGCGATTTCATATCGATCAGATTCATAAGGTGGATCAAGATAAATAATGTCAAATTGTCTTCCTTCGTTTTTAAATTTTGCTAAGGCAACTTCATCCATCATTTTTAGAATCTCTGCCTTGTCATTTATGTGAAGTGAATCGATATTTTTCCTTACATATGAGATAGATTCATTATTCATATCTACAAAAGTAGAATATCTTGCTCCTCTAGAGATGGCCTCTATTCCCATAGATCCACATCCAGCGTATAAATCTAAAAACGATTTTCCTTCAATATCTCCAAGCGAAGAAAAGAAAGCTTCTCTTATACGATCTTTGGTTGGCCTAATATTTGCATTATTTTCTGGATAAAGAAGATTACGATGACGATACTCTCCGGCAATAACTCTCATTGGCATTAGCAGTGTTCTCCTTTGAAATCATCTAATAATATATTATTTATTTGTAAATATAAGTCTCTGACCTTGGCATAAACCTCAAGATATTGTTTCACTAATGGGTGATTATTAAGATTTTCTTTTGCTTTCTTTAATTCTTTAAGTGATTCTTTGGTAATATCACTATCATCACCATATAAATCTTTATTGGAAATATATTTTTCTAAAGCATCATCTTTTTTGTTTGATAAAACATAAACTTCATAACTATCATCAAGCTCTTTTTCTAGTTTATTTAAGAGCTTAACTTCTTCTTTGTTATTAAGTTCTTCATTTATTGATTTGCTCAAGGAATAAATTTTCTCGTTCATCTTTTTTATTATACAAGTTTGCAAAGCAAAAATATATCACTTATACTTATATCTATGAAAATCAAATTAGTTAAAGACAGTAATCCAATCATGAGAAAGAGGTCTCTCCCAGTAGAGTTACCTCTATCAAAAGAAGATAAAAAACTTCTTGATGATATGCTTTTATATTTAAAGAAATCTCAAGATCCAGAATACGCTCAAAAGCACAACATCAGAGAAGGCGTTGGCTTAGCCGCTATTCAAACCGGACAACTTAAAAGAATGTTTGTTGTATATTTTAATCAAGGCGATGAATTAGTTGAACATCAACTAGTAAATCCAAGAATTATTGAATCGTCAATTAGGAAATGCGCTCTTGAAAATGGAGAAGGCTGCCTAAGCGTTGATGAAGAACATCATGGATTAGTCCACCGTTCCTATCGCATTAAAATGGAAGCATATGACGCACTCAAAGACAAAAACATCTTAATTGACGCGAGAGGATTTAAAGCAATAGTCCTTCAACACGAATTCGATCATCTTAATGGAGTGTTCTTCTACGATCATATCGATCCGAAGAATCCTGATAAACAACTTCTAAACGAAGAATTAATTTAAAAAGAGACTTTATAGTCTCTTTTATTTTATGAAATTTCTTTAATCTTTTCACCTTTTAGTTTTCGGTATTTTGCTTCACCGTGAACTAATCTAAACGATGGAGAAAAGATGTTTTTAATAATTCCGCTTTGATAAGCAGGGTTAAGGGCTTTTGTAATACCTGCAAAGATTGCTTTAGCGGTTTCATCTTGTACTTCAATAACTGAATACACAAACCCTAATCCTGGGTTTTCAGATAGTTCCATTGAAATAATGTCTTTATCTTTACCAAATTTAATCGTGAAATACCTCGAAGATGAGAATTCTAAGAAGAACATTCTAATAACAAGGAATATTTCACTCTTACCGCTTAAGATGAATCTAGCGCTTAAGGCACAATCGAATTTGTTGCCATAAAATTCATATGTATCCCTAACACCATCTTTAAAATCAAATTTTAGAGGATATTCTTTATGACCTTCATTAATAATTAACGTGTAGGTATCGCCCTCTTTTTTGAATTTAACACTTTTTATTCCTTTAGCGTAGGTTCCTAATTCGTTTTGTAAAATGAGAGGCAAAATGCCACATGAATTAGCGATTTTATATATTGGTTTATATTCTTTATCTTGGAGATAATCGTAATAATACATGAACTCATCATAGTTTTTTAAATCACGATACCCATGATTTGAACACAGTTCAAATTTTCCAGGTTCTTTTTTCGCAAAATATTTTGCACAAATCTTGAAAAGGTTACCACCATGGAACGCTTCACTATTCGCGCAGCAAGTGACGACGATGACTCCGCTATTACGATAAATCATAATGTTTTGATCATACATTCCATTGAAACAGCAGAAGTTATTTTTATCATCAGCCCACATCTGGAATCCATAGTTTAATAAATGTCCAAATTGAGTAGCCTCATATTGGGTGTGACTCATCATATCAATCCATTCTTTAGAGATGATTCGTTTTCCTTCATACATTCCACCATCTCTAACTAAAATTCCAAGTTTGGCCATATCTTCTGGAAGAATATATAATCCCCAGCCACCAATAAAGTATCCTTCTAAAGAAGTATCAATATGGATGTCGTTTGCGTGAAGAGGATTAAAGATTCTTTCAACAACTAAATCTTTGAATTTTTTACCTGCGAGTTTTTCAACACAAGCACTGATGATATATGTATTCATTGAGTTATACTCAAATTTTGTTCCAAGCTTGAATTTAGAATTACTTTCAAAGAATGATTTTACCCATTTAGTAGAGCTAGCAGATTCCATCTCGTTAAATGTGATACCAGTAGACATTGTTAAAAGATGTCTAAGAGTAATCTTCCTATTTCTTGCAATATGGACATTCTTCTCAATTCCTAAAATCTTGACAACTGGTTTATCTAAATCAACTAGTCCATCATCGTAAAGCAAGCCTAACGCTAATCCAACAAGAGTTTTAGAAGTAGAAAAGACGCAGTCCCAGCTATCTCTAGCATATGGTTTACAATATCTTTCAGCGATAACTTTATTGCCCTTAACTAAAAGGATTCTATTTGGTCTAATGGAGAGGTCACTATATAGTTCATTAAAAAAGGAATCGATGTATTCTTTTGAATAACCACTATCAGAAATATTTCCTCTTGGAAGCGAAATAATTCCTTTTTCTTTAGGGTAAACAAAAGGCTTATCATTCTTTCCTTTTTTACCTGTATATGTAGTAGGTTTACTGGTGTCTAAATTCTTAGCTAGAAGCAGTAAACTATTTAACGAACTTCCTAGTGGCATACTTCTTCTCCTTTTCTAGATATTTTAGCATATTACACATCTAACGTAAGTTAATTGTGAAATATATGTTGAAAATAAATTTTATTATTATTTTGCAAACAGGTATACAAAATTTAATATTTTGTGCTATTATGTAGTCGCCAAAATTATACATAGCATAATGTAGTAATCAAGGAGGGTTTATGGATAAGAAAATATCAAAACCTGTTTCGGCCTATGCATTAGGTGGCTTAGGCGAAGTAGGAAAGAATATGTACTGCTTTGAAAACGAAAACCAAATCGTCATCATCGACTGTGGTGTCAAATTCCCAGGAGTAGAATTACCTGGCATTGACTATATCGTTCCAGACTTTACACACTTAAAAAACAATAAGAATAAAATTAGAGCTCTAATTATCACTCATGGCCATGAAGACCATATTGGTGGCATTCCTTTCCTTATCCAAAATGTAAATATCCCTGTCATCTATGCTCCACGATTAGCGTGTGCTTTAATCAAGAATAGACTTGAAGAATATAGAATGTCTGATCAAGTCAAAATTGTTGAATATAATAGCGATTCCAAATTCACCATTGGTGATTTTGATATTAGTTTCTTTAGAGTGACTCACTCTATTCCTGACTCTTTTGGAGTAGTCATCGACACTAGCGAAGGTAGAATTGTCTCTACTGGTGATTTCAAAGTTGACTTAACTCCAATTGGACCAGATATCGAACTTCAAAGAATTGCGGAACTTGGTCATCAAGGTGTTGATCTTCTCCTTTCCGATTCCACTAATGCAGAAAACGAAGGATACACTCCAAGTGAAAAGAATGTCTTTGATTCCATTAACGAAATCTTTAACGAAGCTCGTGGAAGAATTATCGTTTCAACATTCTCAAGTAATATTTCTCGTATTCAACAAATTTGTGAATCCGCAGTAAAACACAATCGTAAGATTGCTATCGTTGGAAAAAGCATGGAAAAGGCTGTTGATATTTCTCGTGGATTTGGATATATCAAAATACCCGATAAATCAATCATCACTACTGAAGAGGTCAAAAACTGCAAAGGTAGCGAAGTTTTAGTTTTATGTACAGGTTCACAAGGTGAACCAAACGCTGCTTTAAGTAGAATTGCGGGTGGCGAACATAAAGACATTCATATCATTCCAGGAGACACAGTTGTCTTCTCTAGTAGCGCGATTCCAGGAAATGGAATCATGATTGCTCATATCGTTAACTTATTAGCAAGAGCAGGTGCTGAATGTATCACTAATTCCGTTTTAGCAGATATTCACTCATCAGGTCACCCATCAAAACAAGAATTAAGACTTGTCTTAAAATTATTTAATCCTAAATATTTCATGCCAATGCACGGAGAATATCGTATGCTTAGATGCCACGCTGAAATTGCTCAAGAACTAGGTATGCCAGCATCTAACTGTTTCATCTTAGATAATGGTGATTCTCTAACATTAGCAAAGCATAAAGTTACTGTTGGTTATCCAGTAGAACATGGTGTTTCCTATATTGATGGAAAAGATATTAAAGGTTTAGCAAACCCTGTTATGGAAGACCGTAAGATTTTAATTGAAGATGGTATGTTTATTATTGCAGTAAGCATTGATAGTCGCTCCAACTCTTTATTAATGCCACCTGTTATTTATAACAAAGGTGTTATTCTTAGACATAACGATAAGACCATTGATGAAGTTCAAGATATTGTCGAAAAAGCAATCAAGATTGCTTTAGCAAAGAAGCCAAACTTCGCCGAACTTAAATCAATTATTAAAGACGAAGTTAGTAGATATATCTATAGCAAAACTAAACGTACTCCAATGGTTATTCCAGTCATCATGAGTAAAAACTAATGAGATACATTTTAGCGAGTAAAAGTCCAAGGAGAAAAGATTTGATGAAATTTATTTCATCAGATTTTTTAGTTGCGGTAGAAGATATCGATGAAGAAATTAGTTATAAATATTCTCCTATTGAAGCAGTTATGGATATTGCTAGAAGAAAAGGAGAAGCGGTCTATGCTTCTTATCCAGATGATTTAGTGATTTCTGCAGACACAATTGTTGTTCTAGATAACAAAATCATTGGCAAACCAACTGATAAAGAAGACGCAAAAAGGATCTTAAGAGAATTAAGCGGCAAAACTCATTATGTTTATACAGGTTACGCAATCCACTACTTAGACAAAATTATCGTTAATTATGTTAGAAGTGAAGTTGTCTTTAATGAATTAAGTGAAGAGCTTATTGATGAATATGTCGCTACCGGATCTCCGTTAGATAAAGCAGGCGCTTATGGCGCGCAAGATAATGACCTTACATATCCGATAATAAAAAACATTATCGGCAGTTACGATAATGTCATTGGTTTCCCTACAAAAGAGATAAAACAAGATATCGAAAAATTAATTAAGAAGTAATTATTTACTTCTTTTTTTATTATAGATAAGTATAAATAAGACCGTTGAGACAATAAGGGCCACTAAAGAGATGGCAATCCATATACTGCCATTTTTAAGCATTTCGTTTAAAGCATCTTTGAAAGTAACAAATATCATCTTATTTTCTCATCACGAACGAGTCGCTTAGTTTATTGATATAAGTCTTTGCTTTTTTTGATAAAACAGAGACTCTCTTATCGCTTAATTCAATTTTGATTTCATTAGTGTGTAATTCATTTTTAATCAAATAGTCATATCCCACTAAGACTTTGGAATAATCCCCTTTAAAAGTTACAACGTTTTTATCGGATAACACTAGTGAGGATCCTAAAGAGGAGAATAAACGATTATTGATTGGTGCGATTTCATTAACTTGCATAACTTCTAAAGAAGGTTCGACTACTGCTCCACCTAAAGATTTATTATAAGCAGTACTTCCTATGGAAGTAGACACTACAAGTCCATTACCTCTAAAAGTTTCTAAATAGTTACCATTAACGTAGACTTCACTAATAAGAGTGTGGAATGGATTTTCAATTCTAATTTCATTAACTGCATAGATTACTTCTTTATCTATCATCGCTTTTAATAAACGATATTTTCTAGATTCGAATTCTTTGCCGTTAATTTCATCAAGAACATGTTCCATGTCTTCAACAACAAAGTCAGAAAAATATCCAAGGTTACCTTTATTAAAACAAACAAAAGTAATGCTATCTAATTTGTCTAAATATTTATGAACTGCTTTTAAGAAAGTACCGTCTCCTCCAACAGAGAAAACAAATTCAGGATTTTCGTTATCATAAACATGGCCTTTAGATTTAATTAAAGAAATAGTTTTAGTTTCAAAGTCATCATCAATGACTTCTCTTTTCAAAAATAATCCAATTCTCATAGCGGTTTAATTGTAGCATAATAATTACATGAATAAAATTGACTTTATAAATAAAGAATATGAAGCTCGTGTCATGGTCAGTGAAAAAGAGTATCTAGATCTTTTAAGGCATTATTCAAAATGCAGATGCCCAAAAAGAAAGACTATAAACACGAACACATATTTTGATTATGAAAATCTTTTTCTCACCAAAAATCATATGGTCTTAAGAACTCGTTCAATTAGTGAAAACGAATATGAATTAACGCTTAAAATCAAGGGCGAGGAATCCGATTTAGAATTAAACCACATTCTTTCTAAAGAAGAATATGAAAAAATGAGAGAGAAGATTATAATTCCTCAATCAAATGTTCTCGATAAATTAAAAGAGTTAAAGATTGATCTTTCTAAACTAGTGCTATTAACTGACTTAACCACTGAAAGAATGGAAATTGAATACAAAAAGCACACTCTTGTAATTGATAAAAACTATTTCAGAAATAAGGTTGATTACAATGTAGAAGTTGAGTCTTATAGTAGGAAAGCTGCTAAAATCTACTTACTTAAACATGTTTTACCATTTGGAGTTACATATAAAAAAGGCTACGTCTCCAAAAGTCGACGAGCCATTTATAATTTATAATTTGATTAATGTGAATCACAATCAGGGTAGCTAGGACATTCGCTCTTCTTGCAGGACCACTCCGCTACTCTTTTTTCGTGAGGAATAAAAACTCTAATTTCTTCTGAATTATATCCTACTTGAACCTTGGTTTCATCAACCATGATTGGGCGTTTAAGAACGCTTGGATTCTTTCTAATAAATGCCACTAATTCTTTGATGGTCATATCATCAATATTAGCACCGCTTTCTTTAATGATTTTGCTTCTAGTAGAAATAATATCTTCTGTACCGTTTTCAGTCTTGGTTAAGATTTCAATTAATTCTTTATCATTAAGGTCATTAACAAAAATATTCTTCTCTTGGTATGGGATTTCTTCCTTCTTGAAGAACTCTTTTGCTTTACGACATGAACTACAACTTGGAGCGGTATAAATCTTTATCATGGTTATATAATAATCATAATTTGCTTCATTAACAAATAATTTGTGAATGAAAATTTATAAACTTATGCGTATAATGAGAAATAGTCTTATTAGGAGATAGATATGGCAAATAGAATTTTAACTGGCATCAAGCCAACAGGACAACTAACTTTAGGAAACTACATTGGCGTTCTTAAAAACTTACATAAAGA
>CAMOSZ010000087.1:0-8775 GCA_946625285.1 uncultured Caryophanales bacterium
CAAATTCTCTTATGTCCTTTTGAAGAAAGGTAATCCACTAAAGTGGCAACGCTTTCAACGTTATTGGAGCTGACCATGTATTTTGATCTAGCGATATCAAAGGTCACGGTTGGAACTTTGCTATTTGAAATGAAATCAGAGAATTTATCTGAATAGTTATTATCAGAAAGGACTAAGACTCCATCAATGCCACGAGAGAAAAGTAATTCATCATATCCATACTTTTCTTTATCATCCATGTTTCTTATGAAACATAAATCAAATCCTTTTTTCTCAACCTCTTTTCTAAAAGAGTTCATGATACGAGAGAAGAGTTCGTGGGAAATAGATCTATCTTCATTAATGTGGAGGTAAACTCCAATTAATTTAGAAGACTTACTACTGCTCGCTAAAGACATTGCGGAATGACTTCTTACATATCCTAATTCTTGAGCAGCTTCTAAAATCTCTTTTGCTTTTGAAGGAGAAATATTTCCTGAGTTGTTTAAAACTTTACTCACCGTTGTAGTTGAGCAGTTGCATCTTTTTGCGATGTCGTAAATTGTACACGCCATAAAACCATCCTTATCGGGTATAACCGAGTGCCATAATTGTGCATATTCCACTACTTGTGGACATACTAATAGTTATAGTATAGTTTGACGCTGTATCTTTATCAAAGATAAGAATTCCAACTGGGTTTTGCCATCCATTACCGCCAGCAGTGATATCAGATAAATCAACACTGCTCTTTTGGTTACAAGTCTTAGAGACATCCCAAGTTAAAGTTCCAGTATCAGTAGCATCATTTTTGTTTGTGTAAGTGACAACGATGTTGCCAGTTGGATCACCTTGAATAGCAGGATTACCAGCTTCATAAATGACGATGAAGTTTTTCGCGTTAACTTCAACAGTCATCGCTTCATTTACAGTTGTATCAGTCTTTTTCCATCCATGATGGAAAGCAGTAACATCAGACTGGTCTCTAGTTGATGGGGTTGCGGTATTAGTAGCAACAAAACTACCTAATGAAGTGATAACTTCATTGTTAGATTCGTTATCAACAGTAACAAGACCTTCAAATTTATCATAATGTGAAGTAGATGGAGCGACTTTATAGGTGTTCTTCTCATCAGTGCTTCTACTAATTTGATTTCTTAAGAAATAGCATAATGCTTTACTCATAAGTTGATGTCCTTCATCAGTTGGGTGAGTGCCATCACTTGAATATAAGGCAAAGATTGGGTCTGTTCTATCTTTATCAAAGTGGTCGACTACTGCCGCTAATCCTCTATGGATTGAATACATTGGTAAACCATAATATTCACCAATTTCAGACATATATGTTTCAGTTGAACCAGTTGCTAGACCAGTGTAATAAGTAACACAGTACACTAAGACGATTGCAGGATCGCTTGGTAAAGCTTGGCATTTTCTAATCAAGGATTCATAAGATGTTTTATGGTAATTAGATGTACCGTTATTACCAGCAAATTCAATAAAGACGATATCAGGATTGTAATCTAAAAAATCTTTTTGTGCTCTAACGATACCGATTTCACTACCAGTACCACAGATGGAGGCATTAACAAATTTAGATTTGTTTTGAACATCATAGTTTCTCTTTAACCATTGATATGTGTAATAGGCATATCCTTTAGCGTGGTTATGTTCATCTTTAAGTTGAGCGGTTTCTCCAACAGTAATAGATCCTCCAAAGAATCCAATTGTGGTTTCTTCACCGTTAAGCATCTTTTCAATAACTTTCTTTAAACGATAGTTATTTGCTTTAGCGGCATAGTAAGAAGATGCATTAAAGATTTTTTGAATATTATCATTACCTAAGGTTTCTTCTAAGTTAGTGTTTAAACCTTCGATAAATGTATCATAAGTTGCTCCTGCCACAGGTGTTCCCTCCACTTCTGATGGTTCAGAAGAACCAGAAGAATTCTTAGCGATAACTTTGAATGTATATGTTTGGCCATTAACTAATTCGTTAATGGTGATGTATGTTGTTGTAACTTCATTTACTAAAGTGTCACCGTTATAAATAACGTATGAGCTAGCGTGTTCTGCGCCTAACCAGGTTAGAACAACACCGCTATCGATTGGATGAACTTCTAATCCACTAACTGGACTTGGAGCTTCAACGCTTTCAGTGGTCATAATGACGTAGTCAATTGTGATATTTAAGGAACTTGCCCACCAGCAGACGATATTAATTTCTCCACCAGTAGTTAAGTCGATATTGCTTGTTGGATATAAGATCATAGAACCACTCTTTGGTGTGGTATCATTCTTATTCATTTGAGCGCCAATATTTAAAACATTATTGTTGCCACTACGGAAGTTTGTGAAGTTAAATCCACTGACATAAATTTGAGATTTGCCGTAAGAGGCCGCGTTAATTGATGTAAATCCAACTTCCATACTGATAACTTTTCCGGTCTTTGTGAATGAAGAATATGGAATAGTAGCAGTATAGTTATTATCGCTAGCGTCTTTATATTTTCCGTCAACTTGAACTGGAGAATTGACTTCCACTCTTTCGGTTGTGGTTTCTCTCCAATAGGAATAGTAGAAGGTATAACTAATAACTGTGAATGTTAATCCTTCAGCAGCGTAAGAAACATCCATGTATACTTTATTGCCGGCGTTTAATTTACCTGCGCTATCAATTGGAGTTTGGATATATAAATTACTTCCAGCTTTAGCAACTCCATCAATGGCAATTTCTTGAGCGTGGACTTGGCTATCAGAATAGGAAGCGTGTTTACTACCTGTAAAGACATGTAAACCAAAGTATTTCTTGCTATCACCATTACCGTGATAATCCACCATCACTAAAGCGTCAACTCTAGAGATATATAATGGTTGATCTTCTTGAGTTAAGGTATATGAAGTAGCGGAACCATCATCACCAGCGACTAAACCTTGATTGATTTCAACGGTCTTAGATTCTGGGATTGTTTCTTCTGGTCTTTCTTCATAACCTAATGAAGTTTCAATAATAGTAACGTGACCGTTTCTATTATGGTCATTACAAGAATCAAGGAAGAAATAGAAGTTTGTAACTTCTTGATAATAATCAAGTCTAAGTGTTTTGGTCGTATTTCCAGCAACAGTAAAGACATGAGAATCAACTTTATAATCATTTTGTCCAGTTAATTGAACACAGACTTCAATTGTCTCGCTGATATCGTTGCTGAATGTAATAGTTGCATAGTTATTTCTATTTAAGTTTGTAGAAAGGGATCTAGTTCCTAAATAGACCCAGTGTCCTGGTCTACCGTTATAGGTAATAACTAATCTATTTTGTTCATCACGGTCGAGTTCATATTGGCCATCCGCACTTTTAACATCAAACCATGTGCCTTTTGTGATATCTTTTGCTCTAACAGCAGTGTTAAAGAAGTTAAGACAATCCGCTTTTAAGTTAGTGACATCTTCTAGAGTAGTTGCGTTTCTAATACCTTTTACTGTGCTATTGAGTTTATCAATAATTTGCACTCTCTTATTAGATGAATATTCATCTAAGTCTAAGGTATCAAAAGCTTCAGTGACTTCTTGAATTGCTTCATTTTTAGCGGTCGCTAAATCAGGAGCGTCTTCTCCAGAATATGAACATGAGAAGTTAAGTTTAACATTAGTTAAATTACTTGCTCCATTTGTCGCTAAAACGACTTTTAAATAATGAATTGGAGAAGTAAAGACATATTCACCATCTACTGATGAAGTAGTGACTTCATAATACTTATCCGTGTTATATGTATTTCCATCTTCAGAAGAATAATACAAACGATATGTTCTTTCTTCAGTTTCACTTGTAGATAAGGTTACTTTAGTAATTCCTTGGAATCTTTGAATTAAAGAACCATTAGGAGTACTAGCAAATGTTAAAGAATAGTCACCACTATTATCGTTAAAGGAAGCGACGTAGTTAGTGGCGCTAATATCATTAGGAACATTAGAAATTAAATACATCACTGTTCCATTAGGAGTCATACCAGAAATGGAATATTTTTCATTTCCAAGTTTAGTGAAGTTTCCACTTGTTCTATTAAACTCAACATAAGAATTTAATCGATCTTCAGCGCTTGAATTAATGTATTTGTTAATTCCATTACCAACGATAACGGATACTCCTAAACCAACTGAGGTAATAGTAGTAATAGCGACAACACCAAATTTACTGATTTTCATAATCACTACCCTCCTCCATTAGTCTTCTAAAAGATTGTTCTTAATTTGAGCAATCTCTTCATGTGTCATATTGAATTTATCCACTAAAACATCTTCAATAAGTTCACTTATTGTAATGTTTGGATTTGCTTTATATTCAGCGCGATTCATAAACTTCCAAATCAAAGCTGGGAAGCAATAAATCTTTTTGCTATCCATCTTATAATGTGGACGATAGTTGCCTGCAAAAGAGGTAAGCTCAAAGTCGATAATTAAATCGGTGTAGCTCATTCCTAATAAACCACCAAGAATAAATCCAGCAGTACCAGTTCTATCTGCGCCACCCCAGCAGTGGAAATAACAAACTCTATTATCTTCTTCAGCTCTACCAAAGGCTCTTAGCATGTTAGCAAATTGTTCTTTCATGGTGTCGTTCATACTGAACCAACCATCATAGCCAGACATGTTTGGAATTCTTTCATATAAAACATCGGTGTAATTCTCATCCTTAAGTGGAGATTCGGTTAATAAACCAGATTCTTCATCTCCTCTAAAGTCAAATTCATATCCAATGTGTAATTGGTTTTGTAAAACATTGAGTGCTTTTTCATCTAAAGATTTATAGTGTGTGGAACCAGATTTTGTATCAACATAATCTGCTCTTACAAATTCACTGCCACGATAAATAAGGCCTTGCTTAATGTGTTTTCCACCAGCAACTCTTCTACCGCCCATATCTCTAACGTTAGTAACTTGGCCACTAGAAATCATTCTAAAACCATCATTTGTCTTAAATGATTTAATGCCTGTACTCACTTCGCCTGAAGTAACACTCCAATAATATGTTTGATCCGCAAATAAGTTTTCTAAGATAACGAATTTATCTGTAGTCACTAGTGTAGTTGCTTCACTAAGGTCATTATTTAAACTGTATTTAACTGTATATTCAGCGTTTTCTTCTAATCCTTCTGAATCAAAAACTAAATATACTGATTTACTTCTTCCATATTCACCGCTATTACCCCAATAGTCGTCAATTCTTACTAAATCAGTGTCATTAGATAAAACGGTGCCATAACCTGGTCTAGATCCAGTTGGATCTGCGTGAACATAGAAATCATGAAGAATGTAATCGTTTTCGATTGCTTCTGCTTGCGTATACATTGCTTTAATGTATTCAGTAACTTCTCTTCTTAAGATTGTGACATTTTGTCCATCTTGAGGATATGAGATAGTAATCTTTTTCATTTCTTCTCCACCATCCGCATGTGCTTCAATATTTTTCTCAACGATATCTTTGCCAATTTTGTATCCAATTGGGACTACGACTCCAAGCGAAAAAATTGTCGCTGCCAAAAATGCCAAATAATTTTGTTTTTTCATTCTGTTCACCTTAAAGCGCCTTTCACAACGTATTTAGGTAAGCGCTTACCCTAACAACTATATTTTCCACATTTTGAGCCTTATTGGCAAGTATAAACATAAAATATTTTTATTAATTTGATGCGCGCATATGTTTTTAAATAAAGAAAAAAGGCTCCCTAGTAGGAAGCCCTTCTCGTTTTGATCACGACTACTATTTTTTCTTAGATAATAAAGCGTAGAAGAACACAAATCCACCATATAGAGCAATGAGTATTCCTACGACAATCCAGAAAGCAGTTCTGAACCCTGGAAGTGTTATGTATAACACTCCCATGAGGGCTGCTAAAGCGCCAATGATAATTTGTCCAATTCCGTATCCTTTGTTAACTTTAACTACTGCATATACGCCATAGACTAATAAAGCAAAGCCGAAGGCGATAATAAGAACAACAATGATGTTCACTAGTACACCAAAGGAGATGTAACCAGCGAGTAAGCAAGCGCCAAGAGCAGAAGCTGCCGCGCCGCTAAATAAACCAGCAAAAGTTAATTTGCCAACTTTAACCAAGTTAACAAGTTCAACAATAAATAACGCTACTCCGCCAACTAAGAATAAGATGCCGAAGTAAGTGTCAACTACTGTTTGAATTCCGAAGACGGCAATTAATATACCTACGACTAGGATTAATAAGCCTTCAAGGATTTGGACTAATTTTTCATTTTTCATTTGAAGTAATCTCCTCTTTTCTCCAACTTGATAAAAAACAAGAAGAGAATATTATAAACCAACACTAAAAAATATGTTAATTATTTTTTTGTTTGAACGATATCTAACACTGATTCTAGTATTGGCACTAAAGCATTTAAAACAAGTTCTACAACAAGCAAATACATATGTATTAAGACATGATGTTCAGTAGAGTTAATTAGTAACATAATGGAGAAAGTGATAGAAACTGCAGACTCTGCGGCAATTAAAATTGCCACTATTCCTTTAGCTCTACCAATTGCAATTTCTTGTAGTTCAAATAATTCTCTAATAATTGCCCACACTGCCCAGATTGCGCAGATACTTTCAAATTCAGTAACACCAAATAAGACCGTTAACGCTAAAGTGATCTCAGCGAAGCCATAAATAAATTTCGTACTCTTAAAACAGTTCTTCTTGCTTTTGATAGCAATGATAATAATACTTTCTAAACCATAAGTACCGAGCAAAGCAGGAATAAGGTACTTAACGTTCTCCACTAATTCGTGGGTAAAGAAAAAGATGAGAACCGAGAAAGTAATGAAGATAACTAATTTGATATAAGAATAGATTTTCATACTTGTATGAGAATTATAAAAAAAGAAGCGCCTCGTTTCAATAAGCGCTTCTTATTAGTTAGATTATTTCTTTTGAATTCTTCCCTTGTTCTTTCCTTTGGAAGCATGGGAGAGATAACTAACACCTTGGTTTTCCGCCATACGTTTTGTGTATTCTTCGGCCTCAACTTTAGTGTCGAATAATTTAATAACTTTATCACTACCGGCTCTAAAGACTTGCCACTTATTATCACTTGCTCTCTTAGAGACGTGATAGGAAGCAGTGTTCTTCTTAGGAGCGTCTTTTTTCTCTTCTGGCTCCTTGGCAGCTTTTTCTTTCTTTTCTTCTGTCTTCTTTGGAGTAGCCTTCTTAGCAGGAGTCTTCTTCTCTTCTACTTTCTTAGGGGCTTCTTCCTTTTTGGCAGGTTCTTTTTTAGCTTCTGCTTTTTTAGGGGCAGCTTCCTTTTTAGGAGCTTCCTTCTTTTCTTCTTTAGCAGGAGCTTTTTCTTTCTTAGCAGCCTTCTTTGCTGGGGCTGGTTTTTCTTCTTTTGGAGCGACTTCTTGAGGTTTTTCTTCCTCTTTTGGTTCTTCCTTAGCTTCTTCAACCTTTACTTCTTCTACTGGTTCTTCACTAACGGCGTCAGCGATAATAACAGCTTCAGCAACTTCCGCTTTTTCTTCGATTGGTTTTTCTTCTTGAACTGGTTCTTCAACAGGTTCTTCTACTTCTTCAACAGGTTCTTCTGAAGGTTCATATGTAACGCCTTCTTGGGCTGCTTTTTCAGGAACAGCAACAACAAGAATTGCTAAAACTAAAGCAAGAACAACTGCGCCTAAGGCTAAATAAGCGTGTAATGGGTCTGCTGATAATACTTCAGGATCTTTAACAACAATTGGACCAACGAAGATAACTGCAGCAGTAAGAATTACTGCGATAGCAGATAAAACAATCATTGTAATGTTATGTGCTTTGACTGCTTTTTCAACTTTTTCTTTTCTAGTTTCTAAAGCAGTAACTCCAACGGAGTTCATAAACGCAAAAGCGATAATTAATGCAGTGGAAAGTCCAGTGGCAATCATCACAAGATTCATGCTTGGTGTACCGCCATTAAATGAGTTTACTCCCATTATTAATACTAAGTGGAATGGTGACATTAATTGGCCTTCGACCACAAAGATTTGCATAAAGACAAGAATAGCAGCGGCAAAGCTAACTGCCATTAAGCACATTCTTAACACTTTATTAACAACTGGTTTTTCACTAGTCATGAAATATCCGCATGCTGATGCTAAAGCACCAACACCGCCTAAACCTAAAGCAAGGAAAGATCCGAGTCCTAATCTAATTTCTTCAGTTGGATCGTTCTTTTGAAGCATAATGAACGATAAGAAAGCAAAGAAGCCAAGCAAGACAAATGATAAGCTTGCTGTATCAAATCTAATCTTTCTATCAGCGTCTTCTTTTTTGCTAAAGAGATCGACGATGAGTTTAATAATATAAATTAATCCAAAAATGTATGTCACTCCATAAGTGAGAAAGACAAACATTGGGAAAAATCCAGCTTTTAAAGCGTCCAGATCACTAGGACCACTAAGTAATGGAATAACTTTTCCAATAAAATATTGAAGTGTTAATGAATCGCCATCTGTAATTTTTAAAACAGGCATTAAGGCAATTAAAGCGAATCCCGCAACTACTGCGACTAAGGCAACTAATCCACTAACAATTCGAAAAATTCTTTTCTTTCCTGAATCCATATAAAATTCCTCTCAATATTGAGTATTTTAACATACAAAGTATCTTAAATAATATAAAAAGCTAAAAGATTTTCCCTTTTAGCCCTTTTGTATAAATTGTTTTAGAATCCCTTATTTAAATAAAATTAAGCAGGCTGCTCCAATTTTACCTGAATCGTATCCAAGAGTGCCATTAACTACTTCAAC
>CAMOSZ010000088.1:0-4140 GCA_946625285.1 uncultured Caryophanales bacterium
GAGTTCACGGTTATTATTGAAAATGATAGCTATTCAAAAAGAGATGCGATGTTAGAAGGCTTTAATCTCGCAATGGATGAAAATGTCAAACATAACAAATTCGGGGTTGTCTCCGCTGGTATGTCAGATTATGTTCCTGGAGTAGATACCACTATTATTCAAGTATTTACGCGCGCAGATAGAGAGATGTACGAACGTAAGCATCAACTTAAAAATCAATTAAGAAACACAAATAAAAAGAATACAAAGTTCTCTACACTTCATTAGACTCTTCCAAGAAAAAATCAAATAAGAGTATAATAGGGATAGAGGGCTTTTTATATGGATTATTTCAAATTCTGGGGTGATGGCTCAGATGCAATGAAAGACGCCGTAGATCATATCATTCCACGTGATACGGCTAATTTCAACTGGACCTTCATTTTCATTTTAGCGGTGGTTTTCTATGTCTATTGGTCAGAAATCCACAAGAAAAACTGGGAAGCTGTTTTTGCTGGTTTAGCTTTATATGGTGTTCACTGGTTATATGAAATCATGAACGCAATTATCGGAAAAGCAACCGGCTATCCTTTATGGGCAGTTTCAAACGATTCATCAACATTTGTTTTATTAGTAGGAGTAAGCTGGGAACTCTCAATGATGTTCTCTTTAGCAGGTATTATCTCCTGGAAGATGCTTCCACACGACCGAACAAAGAAATACGAATTATTTAAAGGCAAGATTAAACTTCCTCCACGTTTAGTTGGTGCGATTGCTATGGCGTTACTTTTTGCTTTAGTTGAATCATTCTTAGCAGCGTGCGCAGGTGGAACAAAGTTTATTTGGGTCTATCCATGGTGGGGTGTCCTTCCAGTATTTATTACTACCTATATCCCATTCTTCTTAGCGAGTAACTATGTTCCTGATATGAAACCAAAAGCGAGAAAAATCTTCTTAATCGCTGAATGGGGATTAGTGGCGGTCTTACTAGCGGTACTCATACCTTGTGGAGTAATTTAATAATTAACTAATTATTTGTGCATTGCACAAAAGAGAGAAAATGTGGAGTTAACTACTCCCATTTTTTCTTTTTAATTAAGTATTTTTAAAAGATTTTTACTGAATTAGTTGATTTAATCGTAAATAAATAAGAGAATATTATCAGAGGTATCACATAATGAAAATGTTCGACTTAAAGGGAACTGTTTTGGGTATGAACAAACCAAACATTGTTTCTTTGCTCAACTCAATTGAGCTCTACAAAGGTAAAACCTTACCTGTTAAAAAGGCTAAAAAATTAGACATGTTAAAAAGTATGGCACGTCGTAGCGGTGTGGTTAGTAGTAACCAAATCGGTAATGTATACATTGCTGAAGACCGTGAGAGTGCTCTTTTTAATAGAAACGCTCAACCTAAAGACTTACAAGAATATATGGTCAAAGGTTACGCGAACGCACTCGATTTAATTGAAGAAGTATATAAATATCAAACATTAGATCGCAGTTTCGTTTCTACACTCCACTATTACATCTATAAAGATTACAACCCAGAATTTGGTGGACGTTATAAAGATTCTATGAACTATATTCAAGAATCCTTACCAGATGGATCATTTAAAACCATCTTCGTCTCCAGTGCTCCTGAAGAAGTCGTTATCTTACTTGATAACTTGATTTATCAATTTAATATGTGTGCAAAAGATGATGAAGTTAATAAGTTATTATTAATTGCCACATTTATGTTTGATTTCATGTGTATTCACCCATATAACCACGGTAACGGAAGAGTCTCAAGATTATTACTCTCCTTCTTACTTAAGAAATATGGTTATGATGTCGATGATTATTTCGCTATCGCATACTTAATGAAACAACACTTAGGCGAATATATCGATGCATTTAAGACATCCGGTGAAGGATGGCATACAAATGAAAACGATTATGAACCATTCATCTCCTTTATCCTTAAGAGAATCTTAGAAGCTTACCAAAAACTCGATTACATCCTTGAAGTAAACGAAGAAAAAGGTACAGCAGAAGAGAAAGTCTTAAAAGTCGTTACCGATTCTGCTACCCCAATTAGCAAAGTCGTCGTCTTTAGAATCTTATATGTCCATAGCAAAGTGACAATTGAAAAAGCACTTTCCAAATTAGTGGATGAAGGAAGAATCCAACTCATCACTAGAGGCCGCTACTCAAAATACTTTAGGGTCTAAGGAGTAATATATGAAAACCGAAAATATCCGTAACGTTGTCATTTTAGGACATCAAAGCAGTGGTAAAACTACTTTAGTAGAATCACTCGCGTTTACTTCAAAACTCATCCCTCAAAAGGGTGAAGTTGAAAAAAAGAACACTATTTCTGATTACACACCAGATGAACAAAAACGTGGTAGTTCTATTCAAACCGCAGTTATCCCTCTTAGATATAATGACCATAAGATTAACTTAATCGATATCCCAGGTAATGATGACTTTATTTCTGAAGCTATCGGAGTTGTTGGAGCAGTTAAAGGCGCTGTCTTAGTAATCGATGCCTCTATTGGAGTGCAAGTCGGCACTGTTAAACACTATAAGATGCTCAAGAAAAAAGGCGTCCCAACATTTATCTTTGTTAACAAGATGGATAAAGAAGATGTCAACTTCGAAGAAGTCTTAGATGAAATTAGAGAAAAATTAGGTAAAGAAGTTATCTCCTTCTGTTACCCATTAGGACACGAAAAATCATTTGATGGTTTTGCTAACGCCGTCGACTTAAAAGCTCATATCTATAATGGAAAAGAATGCGTTGAAGCAGAAATCTATCCAGATAAGAGAGCAAAGATCTTAGAACTTCATAACACAATCGTTGAAGAAGTCGCTAAGACAAACGATGAATTATTAGAGAAATTCTTTAATGGTGAAGAATTCACCATGCAAGAAATCCACGATTCATTAAGAATCGGAGTACTTAACGGTGAACTCACACCACTTATCGTTGGTAGCGCTACTAAGAACATTGGTGTTCAAACATTACTTAATATGTTCATCAATTATCTTCCAAATCCAAATGACCTTAAGCCACTTGCAGCTCAAGATGAAAATGGAAATGAAAAGATTGTTCCTACAAGTGTAGATGAACCATTCTCCGCATATTGCTTTAAAACAGTAGTCGACCCATATACAGGCACTATTAATATTCTTAAAGTCTGTTCTGGTGTCTTACATGTTGGTGATGAAGTTTATATCAACGGAAGCACTCAAAAAGTCTCTATGCTTTATGAGATGTGTGGAAAGAACCTCAACTCTGTTAACGAAGTTATCGCTGGAGATATCTGCGCGGTTACTAGACTTGAGAAATTCTGTTCTGGTGACACAATGTCTTCACCAAAATCCATTACAATCTTTAAACCAGTTAAATATCCAACCGCTGTTATTTTTAAAGCGATCGTCTTAACTAATAAGAATGATGAAAGTAAACTTTCACCAGCATTAGCAAAGATGCAACTTGAAGACCCAGCCCTTGAAGTTAAACGTAATAATGAAACTAAACAACTCTTATTAGGTGGTGTTAGTGAATCTCATATCACTTATGCATTAGATAAACTTAAAAACGTTTATAAGATTGCTCTCACTACTGAAAAGATGAAGATTATCTACCGTGAATCCATTAAAGGAACCGCGGAAGGTGACGGAAGATACGTTAAACAATCTGGTGGATCTGGATTCTATGGTGTCGTTAAGATGAGATTTGAACCAGCAGAAGAAAATGTCTTCGCTGAAGAAGTCTTTGGTGGAGCAGTTCCAAAGAACTACTTCCCTGCTGTTGAAAAAGGATTCTTTGAAGCCTTAAATAGCGGACTTCTTGCAGGATTCCCAGTTATCGGAGTTAAAGGTGTCTTAATCGATGGAAAATATCACCCAGTTGATTCTAACGAACAAGCCTTCAAGATGGCAGGCATCTTAGCGTTTAAAGATGCCTACTTAAAGTGCCGTCCAATCATCTTAGAACCAATTATGAGAATTAAGGTTGTCGCTGATACAGTCTATACCGGAAACATCCTCTCTGATTTAAATACCAGAAGAGCGAGAATTCAAAATATCGAAGAGAAAGAACATGGCTCTCAAGAAATTGAAGCTCTTGTTCCAGAAGCAGAGATTATTGATTATGTCACCAAACTTA
>CAMOSZ010000089.1:0-6533 GCA_946625285.1 uncultured Caryophanales bacterium
CACTAGAAAGCATTTTGGATCTTGGACCATTAAAACTGGACATTATTATTTCCCCCTCTTTGTGCTTTACAAAGTAATGACGCTAACGTAAATCAACGAAATTAATTTAACATTAAAGGAGCGCATATGACAACCTTTATTTTGTAAACTTTGGACAGTGTCTAAAAGGGGATTTTTTGCTATTAAACTACAACAAAAGAAAAGGCGGTTTATCTACCGCCATCATTGATATAGAGAATACCCAAACATTTAGGTCCACAGTGCGATGAAATAGTCGCTCCTGCAGTTGTAACAATTACCCTCTTAAATCCTCTATCCTTCATTGCTTTAACTGCTGCATCAACCATATCTGGAGTTGCACCACTATGAGTAACAAAACCGATTTCTAAGTCAGGATTATTAAATTGTTCAAGCGTATCAGCGCAATATTGTTCAACACACGCTAATTGCTTACCGTTATATTTCTTTCCTGGTCCCATCTTTCCATTAGCGACAATGATTTGAGGTCTAATTCTAAATAGAAGAGCACCAAGTCTAGCTAAAGAGGAACATCTTCCACCTTTGAATAAATATTCAACAGTAGCAAGAACGAAACTTGCTTGATCGTTAGGAATTCTTTCGCTAACCTTTTCAATTACTTCATTAACTTTTAAGCCATCTTTAACTAATTTAGAAGCATAGATTGCTAATAAAGCAATACCAGTTGATAAGCTCTTAGAATCAATAACATGAACATGGCCCAATTCTTCTGCTGCTGTAACAGCGTTTTGATAGGCAACTGATAAGTCAGAGCTTAAAGAGAAATGAATAACTTCATCATATTCTTTTAATAAGCCTGAGAAGAATTCGTTATATTGAGCGTAGTTAACCGCACTTGTTTTTGGGAGAACTCCTGTTTTATCAACATATTCAAAGATTTCTTCTGGAGTTGTGACTCCATCTAATCCCATTTTTTCTCCAAGTGTAATAGTGAAAGGAACGGTCTTAATTCCAAATTCATCAAGAACTTCTTTTGGTAAATCAATCGTACTTTCTGCAGAAATACAGATTTTCATATTTAATATCTCCTTGTATCAAACTAAACGATACATAGTATTCATTTTGGTGGAGCCGGTGGTAATCGAAACCACGTCCGAAGAAGGCCCAACAATATCATCTACAGCTTAGACAATATTAATATTTAACGTAATTTCGTATATCGACCCACTACATTACGCGAGATTAACTTCATTTCATGACTCAGTAACTAATCAACTCTAAGCCACAATCCTTTTGTTATGACACCTGTTTCAAGCGTGAAAGGCTAAAACCTTGAGAGGCGCTCTGCCCCAACGATTGTCGGGACCCTATTATTGGGTAATTAAGCTAAGCAGAGTGATTGAGCTCTAGGAGCTCTCATATAACTGTTGTCAGTTATTTTTGTTTTGGTTTATGGTGACCAACCGCTGCAGATAAAGCCCTGCACATCCCCGTCGAATCCTGAACGACCCCAGAGAGTGTTGCCTATCAAATAGGCTTTGAAAATTTTATAGTAAAGAAAACACTATGTCAAACGACTAGTGTTCTTTCCTTTTCTTTTGGATGAGTAATGCAGTCCCGATAGCGGATGCTGAAACAATGATTGTTAGAACCAATACAATAGTATTGTTACTATTACTTATTTCAAACATGCTGCTATTTGAAGAAAGGACAACATCACGTAATAAGAAATCTTCATAATGATATTTCCAGACAAGATATTCATATCTAGCAAGCATTCTTTCAATAACATTACCATCTACATTCTTAGTAGTGGTTGATAATATCGTCTTTTCACTTCCAAACATGTTGTTATAGATGAGTTTGAAATCGCTCCAAGTAAATCCATCTGAATAGACTGGAGAAGTAACTCCACTGCTATCACATGTAATATTATCTAAGAAATCATACGCGTATGATTCAGCAGTATACTCAAATTCTATGAATTTAACAGTGTCACTTAGAGCGTTTAACGCAAACGTTGTGAAGGTTTGTCCAGATTTTAAGCCTAAAGTCTTAATAACTCCTCGACATTCTGCGACTAATCTTCCATCAGAATTTATAAACCAGTCAAAGACTGTTTTTCCACTTAATTCTTCTTCGGTAAATATTCCAAAGTTGTCATATGTTCCATTAAGATAGGCAACAATATATTTCTTGGTACCGCTATCATCAAAGCAAAGTCTTAGCTTGGCATTTACTGTTTCAAATTTAACATCTACACCATTGGTGTAATCAGTGCCTGTTGCTCCAAAATAATCTCTATCACCAGTTTGGCCATTGAAATATCCTTTGGTTTGGAGATACATCTTATATGAAACACCTGTTGCATAATTGTTTTTCTTAATTTGAGGATTGCTCTTAACAGTAACTGTACAGCTTGCTGTAAGGTGACCATCTTGAGTTTCCACTGTAATAGTTGTGGTACCTGCATTAACGCCTGTAACAACACCGTTATTATCCACTGTAGCGACAGATTCATCTAATGAACTCCATGTAACGTCTTTATATGTTGCATCTGCTGGAGCAACGGTTGGCACTAATGTTTCTGTACCATTTGCTGCTAATAGAATTGATGATTTATTTAATGAAACACCTGTTGGGGCAACGTAATTGGTGTCACCACTCCAAGTAAATTTAACATTATCAAGATATAAAGCGCCTGATTTTGATCTAATGCCAACATAAGCATAATTACCTGTAACATCAAATGATGTTTCACCATAGGAAAGGGTTTTTAATAGAGTGCCGGCTTTACTCGCATCATATAAATCGGTTGGCGCTGTATACGCATTGTTGCTGCCATAAATTTCTAATTTTCTAGCTGAGCTAGTGTTTTCATTCCAAGCGCATTCTACTTTTTGAATAAATCCATCTCCAGTAGTTGAGACAATACCGGAATTGTTATTATCGCTTCTTAATTGAATAGCACTGTGAGATCCTGCAGAATTGCCAGAATAAACAGCGGACGTGTTAAATGATAGAGACCATGATTTATATGTGTTTCCTGATGTACCAGTAGGAGCGCTTGTGAGAACATCAACTAGATTCTCTGAATTAATAACCTTAACTGTGCATGTTGCTTTCTTAGTTGTGTCATAAGTTGATGTAGCGGTAATTGTTGCAATACCAGTAGCTACGCCAGTAACTAATCCGCTATCACTAACGGTTGCAACACTGGTGTTGTTACTCGACCAAGTAACAGACGCAGGTGGGAAGTTATCACCGTTTACAGTCGCGGTTAATTGAACTTGATCAATTCTAGAAATATCAACAGTAGCCACTGAAGTGTTTAAAGTAACACTTGTGACAACTGGAGTTGTATCTGTAATTGTGATTGTGCAAGACGCTGAAATGCCACCATCAAGAGATGTAACAGTAATAGTCACTGTTCCTGCTTTTAAAGCTGTAACCACTCCATTAGATACTGTTGCAATATTTGCATCACTTGTTGACCAAGTAACAGCTTTATTTGTTGCGTTATTTGGAGAAATAGTAGCGGTTAAAGTAACTGTTGGAGTAACAAATCTATCAATAGATAGGGAAGTTTCATTTAATGTGACATCAGTAACATGAATTCCATCATTGCCCTTATAGTAGACAACATCATGAGCAGGATCAGCGCTTCCAGTAGGTGTTGAATTATAATTGTTTCCTTGTAAATCTGTTGTTCCCCAAATGTAATCAGCCCATTGTGGGAAATCAATAAATGGGTTTCTATTACCTTGGTAATTTCTATAAATCAAATCATTACGATGAATTTCATATTCATCAACTGGGTCTATTTTATTCCAGGCAAGTAAATCAGAGAGAATGCCCATGCAAACAGGGGAGGTTGCTGTTGAATATTCAGTTCTACCACTGCTAGTTGCATAATTTGCGATGTTTAAGAATGGTTCATAATCGGTGATTGTATCAGTTCCTGACCAGTTATTGTACCTAGCAGCCATATAGAAAATAGCGCGAGCAATATCACCTTTATCACTATCTTGTGGCTCAAATACCTCACTTGCCTCATCATAAATTGATGTATGAACTGCGGTTCCTTTTTTGTTATTTACGGTTGATGGTCTATTACCAGTTCCATCACTAGATGAAATAGTCGCAACAAATCCATAAGGATTGTTGTTGTGTGGTTTTTGGTTAACATAACTATCACCCGCAATTAAGTGGTGTAAGTCAGTTCCTGCTGGACCAATTGCTGCAACATCTTCTTCAGAGTGGGCCTTAAATCCTCTTGATTGACACCAAACGTGTTCTTTATCAAAGTATGGATTTTGATCGCTTAAATTCTTTTTAGCAGGGGTTGCTGTCTCGACACTATAATCAACATAAAGCATGTGAATATATGGGTTAGCGTGTAACTCATTAACATGGTTATATTTTGTAATTGTGTTATTGGAAGAATTATATGTACCACTAGTAAAACTAGAAATAGGAGAATTTACCCAATCTCTATCTGTAATTGAATAAATTGTACTAACTCCATTTTTGGACCATCCGCCATAAGCGTAATAGTTCATGTTATAAAGAATTGATTTTAAATTTTTAAGTAAGTTAGTTCCTTTTCTTTCGGATTCATCTAATCCGTTAAGAGAAGAATAATATGCTCTAACATCTGCTTTCTCTACTTCATCAAGATAAATTGTTGTAGGTAAGTCGCTAGCGGCTTGACATCCGCTTGTGGCGATAACGTAATTCGTTGTCGCAGAAGCCTTTTCTAATTGGCCACGATAAGTTAAAGCAATACCTACTCCCATAGTCAAAGCAGATATCATAAATGTTGTTACTAGTTTTTTGTTCATAATATGTTTCGTCCAAGTAGTAATTATACTTTATATGTCTTCTTTTGAAAAATATTTTCAATTATGCCTATATTATAGCACTCCTCAAAAATGTATTTATCTTTACAAGAAAGTAAATACCATATAAACTTTATTTTGCTAATTACATTAGATAGATAGGAATCATATACACAATGTCAAAAGTTAAGAAACTCAAAAAAGATAAGAAAAAGATGTCCCCAAGGACAAAAAATATATTAGTTAATTCATTTAAAGGAATTATTTCTAACCAAGCCTGTATCGATAATGGTAAAGAAGCACCATGGTGGCTTGCAATCTTATTCCTTTTATTCTCAATCATCATCCCACTTATTCCAAATCACGTTCATTTAAATAACGCCTATGGCGCTAGCTTCTTAAATAACGGAACATTCGGACTTGATGATGAATTAGCAAAAGCTACAGTTCAACTCAAGCACGATGGACATACACTCACCTTTGGTGAAGATGGATTGCTCTCATATAACAATCCTAACGGTGTCGCTGATGGACAACCATTCTACACAAGCGTCAATTCTGATTCACATCAATATCGCTTAAGATTATTCTTCACAACCAAGACCGGTGCTGAATTAAGCGAATTTGTTAATACAGTTGCTACAACCGAATTCAAACTCGGAACAACTGAAGTCTATAATCCAACAGAAGATCCTGAAGGAGTTCAAGTAAGATATATTCCTAACTTTATTCTTTTCACTCCATACACAATGGCGTGTGCGGTGTATAAGAATAACACCACTACTAGAGCAGGTAACACCTTTGGTGGACTCAACTGGGTTAATACTCCTAAAGATATTGAACTCTTCACTAGATTAGCAGAAGGAGTTACATCTACTACAGCAGCAGAAATCATTATCGTTAAAGAGGAAATTAAAACAGTGTTTAAGAACTGGATTACCTTATTTAACGAAACATATTACGCTCAAAAGAATGAAACCAAATGGAATACAACACTTATCTATTTAGGTGTCTACGCAGGCCTTATGTTCTTCTTAGGCTTAATGGTCTTCCTTCTTACAAGAGGAAAGAACAATCCATTCAGCAGCCTCAACTTCTGGGTTTGCCAAAAGATTGGCTACTTCTTAGGCTTCACTCCTGCAGTTCTAGCCTTAGTACTCGGCTTCATCTTTGCCGCTAATGTCATTGGTCAAATGGCGTTCATCATGCTTATCTCACTTAGAGTTATGTGGGCAAGCATGAGACAACTTAGACCAGTTGCTTACTAAAATTAATAAATAAGAAGTCATTTGTATGGCTTCTTTTTTCTAGGAGGATTTATATATGGACGCAATTGAAAACATCATGAGTAGAAAATCAGTTAGATCTTTTTCAGATAAACCAATTGAAGAAGAAAAGATTGAAGCACTTATGAAAGCAGCGATGAGTGCACCAAGTGCGATGAATCGTCAGCCTTGGGAATTCTATGTCGTTAAAAGTGAAGAGAAGAAACAAGCAGTGATTGACGCTATGCCATTTGGAAAGTATAAAAGTCCAATCATTATCATCCCATGTACAAAAGAGATAAATGGTATCCCACTAGCCCATGATTTGATGTATTGCGATTTAGGAGCAGCTACTGAAAATATTCTTCTTGCTGCTCACGCTTTAGGATTAGGTGCTGTGTGGTGCGCTGTTTATCCTGGAAAAGAAAAAATTAAAAATATCAAAAAG
>CAMOSZ010000090.1:0-2719 GCA_946625285.1 uncultured Caryophanales bacterium
CTCTCTCCTCAACTTGGTTTAATTATGTCAGGAGTTATTGTTCTCATCTTTGTGATTTCGTTTGTCTTTTCAAGGAAAGTTCATAAGATCTTCACACGCGAAAGAGCACAGCTCTCTGAACTAAATACTTTCTTAAATGAATCTCTATCTGGAATGAAAATCATTCAATTATTTAAGAAAGAAGAGAAGTATCGCGAAATCTTTGATAAGAAAAATCACGAATTCTTTAAAACAAAATATGCGGTTACTATCGCCTTTTCCGTCTATCGACCACTTGTCTCATTAATTTATGTTTTGACTGTGGCGCTTATAATTTATGGAGGAGTAAGACTCGGTTTAACCGCGGGAGTTATTGTTAGTTTCTATTTCTTCCTTAATTATTTCTTTGAACCAGTGCAGGCTCTCGCGGATGCGCTTAATAACATCACCCGTGCAATAAGTGCGATTGAAAGGCTTTATAGCCTATTAGATTTCAAACCAGAAGTCGTGGATCAAGTAGACGCGATTGAGATGAATGAATTCAAAGGAAAGATTGAATTTAAACATGTCTATTTCTCTTACGATAAAGAAAACTGGATTTTAAAGGACGTTTCCTTTGTCATTAATCCAAAAGAAACAGTCGCCTTTGTTGGCGCTACTGGAGCAGGTAAAACCACAATCCTTAATTTAATTGTCCGTAACTTTGATATTCAAGGTGGACAAATCTTAATTGATGATATTGATATCAATGATATAAAACTTTCTTCGTTAAGAAGAGGAGTGGGACAAATGCTCCAAGATGTCTTCTTATTTACTGGCACAGTAAAAGAGAACATCACTCTATTTGATGATTCTTATTCTGAAGAAGAAATTAATGATGCGATTAAATATGTTAACGCAGATTCATTTATTGAACATTTAGATAATGGATTAGAAGAGAAGATTGTTGAAAGAGGAGAAAACTTCTCCACAGGTCAAAGACAACTCCTCTCATTTGCGAGAACTATCATCCATAAGCCTCAAATAATGATATTAGATGAAGCAACTGCGAATATTGACACTGAAACAGAATTAGTCATCCAAGAATCTCTATCTAATATTAAAAATATTGGAACGATGTTAATAGTTGCTCATCGATTATCAACAATTCAAAACGCCGATAAGATTATTGTATTGTCTCATGGTGAAATAATTGAAAGCGGTAATCACCGAGAATTATTAAAGAAACAAGGCTATTATTACAATCTTTATAAATTGCAATTTGAACAAAATTAAAAGGACTCAAATGAGTCCTTTTTTTCACAAACTGGTGCCCGGGACCGGAATCGAACCGGTACGGTTTATACAACCGCAAGATTTTAAGTCTTGTGCGTCTACCTGTTCCGCCACCTGGGCAATGAAGTTTGGTGACTCGCCGGAGATTCGAACTCCGGACCCCTTGATTAAAAGTCAAGTGCTCTACCGACTGAGCTAGCGAGTCAATGGCTGGGGTGAGTGGGATCGAACCACTGAGATGACAGAGTCAAAGTCTGTTGCCTTACCTCTTGGCTACACCCCAATACGGTGGTGGAGGGGGGCAGATTCGAACCGCCGAACCCGTAGGAGCTGATTTACAGTCAGCCGCGTTTAGCCTCTTCGCTACCCCTCCATTTCTGGTATAGCTTCGTTTTAATGGTGGATGCTGAGGGGCTCGAACCCCCGACCTCCGCCGTGTAAAGGCGATGCTCTCCCAGCTGAGCTAAGCATCCGCTTTTGCAGATACGCGATAATTAATATATCATTACGATATATATAAATCAATAAAAAAATCGTCATTTTTTCAGACGATTTTCTAATACCTTAAACTATATTAATATAGTTAACGTTTTCTTATTACTGGCTATTCTATTTATAAGTGTATAAAACGAAGATCAGCAAAATAAGTTAAGAGGTTTATTGTGACTGTTGCTACGCAAATTACAGACATTGCAATGATTTCTTTTTTGCTTAATTTAAATGTACCTTTTATTAGAGACTCTAATGGATAATATGCTAACACTAATAAAGCCATTAAAACAAAGAAACCTACTTTTGCTTGAGGATAGGCTGCACCATAATAGCCAATACATAATCCAGCAATAACAAATGAAATATGAATGATATTATTTTTGATGAAGTTACCAAATAGCGATACCTTTCCTTTGTTTTCTTTCTTCAAAGAAATATAAGAGAAAACGCCCACTACAATATAGGCAAGTAAACAAATGAAATATAAAAGTGATGGGAATATATTTCCACTAAGTGTAGCGGCTATTCTTGCACTTACTACTTCGTAACCATCCTCGATTAATCCAAAAAACATTACAATGATGAACGGTATGCTTCCAATCATTGATGATGAATAACACGCTGGTGAAAACATAAAAGAGAATAAGAATGATGAATCAGGAATAATCACTTTTACTAATACAGAAACGAACCAAAGTGGAATACTAACTAAAAACGTTAAAGCTAGTTGACCCATAACTAAGTAGATAAGGGACCCGATAAAATTATTGCTTCTAGTAATTAAGAAAGTAGTAATAGTGTAATTTACTATTCCGTACAGGCACAAAACAATAAAAACAGGTATAAAATAGACAAAATTATAGAAAATGTGAACATGGTCTTCTGGATCTATGTTTATTGTTAAACCATACGATTGCCTTATAAAAACAATAATGATGTAAAGTATAAAACCGACAAAAAAGATAATTAGGGA
>CAMOSZ010000091.1:0-3554 GCA_946625285.1 uncultured Caryophanales bacterium
AGCAGCGATGAGTGCACCAAGTGCGATGAATCGTCAGCCTTGGGAATTCTATGTCGTTACAAGTGAAGAGAAGAAACAAGCAGTAATTGACGCTATGCCATTTGGAAAGTATAAAAGTCCAATCATTATCATCCCTTGCACAAAAGAGATAAATGGTATCCCACTAGCCCACGATCTAATGTATTGTGACTTAGGAGCGGCTACTGAAAATATTCTTCTTGCTGCTCACGCTTTAGGATTAGGTGCTGTGTGGTGCGCTGTTTATCCTGGAAAAGAAAAAATTAAAAATATCAAAAAGGCAATTGGTGCGCCTATTGGAGTAAATCCTTATTCCGCAATCTATGTTGGTTATCCAAGCGAAGAAGATAAGAGCAAAGTAAAAGATAAATATAACGACAAAAACGTTAAAGTTATTTAAAAAATAAAAAAGAGGTTTTCCTCTTTTTTAGTCTCCATAATCTGAACCACGACTTTTATCTTCAACGAATATCTTAAGTGGATCAGTAATATCAATTAATTCTAAATAGATATAGCCATCTTTCTCGGTGAAGTAACTTTCATAATCACCAACGAAGATGACTTTTTTGTTTTTCATTACTCGTTCCACCATTGATTTGATGATTAAGTCGTATTTATCTGGGTGTCTTTCTTTAAAACCTGCTAATTGAGTAAAGACTACTGGTTCTACATAGAAATCTCTTTCTTCATCAATAATGAAGTGTGGGGTAAATGGATTGCTTTCATCCTTCACTAATTTAAATTCTTTAAAGTCTTCGTATTTCATTTGTGGTAAGTCTCGTTATTTAATATTTTAAACGCTCGATATATTTGTTCAAGAAGAACAAGTCTAGCAAGTTGATGTGGGAATGTAAGCTTAGATAAAGCAATAGAGCAGTTCACTCTCTTTTTAAGTTCATCTGATAGTCCATAACTTCCTCCGATAACAAAGGAAATGTTAGATCCATTATTCACTAATTTTTCATTTAAAAATGCTGCAAATTCTTCACTAGTGAATTCTTTCTTTCCAAGGTCTAACCCTATAAGAAACTCGTTATTTTTGACTAAAGAGAGCACTCTTTTGCCTTCGTTGTCTTTGGCTTTAGTGATTTCACTTATCGATGGTTTTTCGCTTACAGAATCATCCTTAAGTTCAATAATTTCAATCTTAGTGTAGCCACCTAATCTTTTTACATATTCATCAACACCGCTTTTATAGAAGTCTTTGATTTTACCAATCGCATAAATCTTAATTGTCATAATCTCCTCCAATCATATTTTCCCATTGAGGAGCGCATCTTACCTTATATCGATTAATATCAACGCCTTTATATCTAAAGATTTTTTTATAAGTTTCTAAAGCAGTCTCTGGAGTATTTGCTTCTTCAGAGATATGCGCTAAAACAATCTCTTTAGTTTTATTACCAATAATTTCTAACGCTGCAAAAGCACTATCTTCATTACATAAATGGCCAACATCAGACATAATTCTATGAATTAATTCCATTGGTCTATGAGTGTGTAGTAGCATTTGAATATCATGGTTAGATTCAATGATTAAATAATCAGGATTTTCTAGTAAAGGAGTATTACTTGAGTAATAACATCCAGTGTCAGTCATATAAACTAGTTTCTCATTATCAGCTTCTAACATATATCCACATGGATTAGTCGCATCGTGACTAGTTGGAAAAGCAGTTATTCTTATATCTCCAATAGTAAATGGCTTAAATACATCAATGACATTGCTTAATGAGCCTGGCACTGTTCCTTCTAAGGCATAAATCTTTTTTGGAGAAATAGCTTTTAGTCCACGATAATGATCCGCGTGATTATGGGTTACTAAAAGAGCATCGACATCTTTAATAACTTTGTTAAAGCGATGTAATTCTGCTTCCACTCTTTCTAGAGGAAGACCCATGTCTATTAAAAGAGTGGTCTTTGAGGAAAAGACTAAAGTTGCGTTTCCTTTTGAACCACTTCCAACAATATCAAAAAACATTGTTTCCTTAATTCTCTTCTGAGATGTGTTCCATTGCTTCTTCCCATTCTCTAGTTGGAGAATCAAATCTCACGTAGTCTTTGTAGAAGAATAAACGAGCAACACCAGTTTGTCCTGCTCTATTTTTAGCAACAATGACTTCAGTGTATGATGCATTACCTGGAATCTCAGCACCTAATTCTTTTTCTTTTTGAGCTTTGGCAAGTTCAAATTTATCGTTTTGAGTTAATTGACCACCTTTTTTATTAGCAGCGCCTATTTTCTTATCTGCGTAATAGTCTTCTCTATAAAGAAGAATAACAATATCTGCGTCTTGTTCGATGTTACCAGAATCACGTAAGTCAGACATAACAGGACGTTGTGAATCACGTTTTTCAACCGCACGGGATAATTGGCTAACTGCGATAACCGGAACTTTTAAGTCTCTCGCTAAAGCTTTAAGTGCTAAAGAAATTTGACGGACTTCTTCTTGGCGTGAATCAGGAGAGCGGCCGTTTTTATTAGCAACTTGAACTAAGCCTAAATAGTCAACGACAATTAAGGCTAAATCTGGTTCATGAGCTTGAAGCTTAGTGGCTTTTGTGATGATATCATTAAGTTTAATTGATGGAGTGTCATCAATATAGATTTTTGCGTTAGATAAAGTCTTAATAGAATTAAGAACTTTAACTTTATCAGTTGCGGTTGATAATCTACCAGAATTAATCTTTTTAGCATCAACACAGCAATCCATAGCAATTAAACGGTTAAATAATTGTTCCTTGGACATTTCCAAAGAGAAGATCGCTACTGCTTTTTTAGAGTGGGTTGCAATCTTATGCGCAAAGTTAAGACAAATAGCAGTCTTACCAACAGCAGGACGAGCAGCAACAACAATTAATTCACCAGGTTTAAATCCTTGAGTGATTTGGTTAAGACGATCGTATCCAGTTGAAACACCAATAACATCGCTATCGTTATCTGCGTCTTGTAACTTTTCTAAAGAAGCTTGGATGTTTGGAGCAATTTCACTTGTAGTAACAAATGAAGAGATATGTCTTTTAGCAATGCTCTCTTTAAATCTATTTTCACTATCGAGAATGAAATCATTAATGTTTTCAATCTCTTCGGTACGATATTCATTATCAATGCTTCTAATAGTAGTAAGCATTTTTCTTAAGACAGAGTTATCTTGAATGATACGAATATAGAAACTTAATGTACTAGCCGCAACAACGGTGTTAGTACATTCCGCTAAGTATTTAGCGCCACCAATATTCTCTAGTTCTTTTAAGTTATCAAGTTCTTCGGCGACAGTTAAAACATCGACGTCAACTCTTCTAACTCCTAAAGAAGCAATTGCACGATAAATAATTTGGTGTTTACCTAAATAGAAATCACTTTCTTCTAGGGTGTTTAAAATATCAAGGCAATAGTCTTTTGAAAGCATCGCGCTACCTAAAACAACACGTTCAGCATCCGCGTTATAAGGTAATTCAGTTGCTACTTTTTTTGTGTCATTCTTACGAGCCATAACTATTTCCTTTCACCAATATGTACTTTGATTTCACCAATA
>CAMOSZ010000092.1:0-9074 GCA_946625285.1 uncultured Caryophanales bacterium
CCCCTAATAGAATCACTTTTAGAAGTATTGGAAAAAATACGCGCTTCTTTTCTCTCATAAAAAATTATTTAATTGTAAGGATATTGTTAAAACCTGTAACCTTAAAAACTTCTTGGCAAACAGGATTAAGATTATGAACTTCTAATTCCTTTCCACTACCGGAGAGGCTTTTCTTTAAAGAAAGTAACGCTCTTAAGCCAGCAGAAGAAATATATTCGAGTTCTTTAGCGTCAACGATGACTAAATTCTCTTTAATCTCCTCGTTATTAATTGCGTTTTGAAAATCAACAGATGTAACTGTGTCAAGTCTTCCCACTAACGCAATTGTCATTTCATTTCCATGATTAATCTTAATTTCCATGTTCTAATCCTCCCTTAAAACTAATTTCAAAAACAGTGTTATTTAAATTAAGTATACGCATATACGTCATTTTATCGGTAAGATTTTCGATTAGTTTAATTCCACTCGTGGAATATTCTTCACTATTATCGAATTCATATTTAGTTGGATCAAATGGTAACCCATCATCTCTAATAACCAAAAGTAACATATCTTCATTAATCTTAAGATTAACATCAATATAATTCTTCTTACCTTTCTTATATCCATAAGCAACAATATTAGCGACAATTTCTTCACAAGCAAGTCCAGCGATTTGACTTTCTCGATTTGGAACATGATGTTCTAATGCAAACTTAGAAATATCTTCGGAAATAACTGAAGCATACTCTAAGTCATTAGAGATAGAGACATCAAACTCTTCGAATGTATGTTCTTCAAACATGAAGATGCCATGCGATTTAAGTTTCTTTGCTTTTTGATAAATCAATATGAAAGCATAAGTAATTAATACAGTCGCTGCTTCTGTCACAGCGCAAGCAATTGAATAACCTAATAATCCGTTTGAATAGAGTAACGCTAAAGTTAAAGGAATAACGATAATCGCTTCTCTTAATATAACGGTAACAAATGATGGTAAATTCCTATTAATAGTAGGATAGTAATTCATCGAGAACTTATTTATCTCATATGGGATAAATGAAAGTAAGTACACTCTTATCCAAAGGGCTACTTCATCAAAATCAGTGAAATCATTATAACCAAATGCCATTGCGTAAACATTTGGGAAAATAGCAATCGCTACAAAAATTACTGCGGTAATAAGAATATTAATGAAGTAGATTCGCCATAAAGAATGCCACAAACATTTGGAATAAGATTCAATACTCCACCACATAATAAGTCAAAAACAAAGACGACATTCGCGATTAATCCATAAGCATTTAAGTCTCTTTCAGCAGTAATGACTTGGCCAATAACAATATTGACAATTAACATTTGAACTGCTGTTAAAAAGAAATTAAGCGCAGAAGTACTACTCGCTTTAAAGACATCTTTTAATCCATTATCTTGTAGTTTAAATGTAAATTTAAGTGTTCTCTCTTTATTAAAGATATAGAAGATAACAACAACTAAGCCAACTAAATATCCAGCTGCGGTTGAGAACGCTGCTCCTTTCATGCCCCAATTAAAGACGCTGATAAAGAGAATTTCTAATCCGATTTTAGCGACATTAGAAATAATGTAGAAAATAGAAGATAGTCTTGGGTTATTGTCTACTGACATAACATCCAAAAGAATGAAAAACATCTTTAGTTCTAGAATTGTTAACTGTGAGGAACAAAGCCTCGTTCTCCATATTGATTTTGCTTAGTAAATATGAGAACGCTCCTAAAAAATAGGTTGAGGTTTTTATACCTAACTTAGATGTTACTTTCTTTACTTGTTCATTAGAGATTTTTATTTAGTTCTGATATTGCCATAAGAGACTTTGTCATCAGCTTTATCTTCAACAAGAGTGGAATCAGTTTCTACTCCTGAAAGTAATCGATCATAGTAATCCTTATCTTCTTGATAGACTTCACTACTTCTAACTTTGTTTTCTTCAGTTGTGTAATCGTAAACATCACTTTTTTCGGTTTCTAATTCTTTATTCTCTAAAGTAGAATAAAAATCATCGATAAACACTTTTAACGAAGTGCCATCCATAATGATATGATGGAAATCAAAATAAAGGACTATATCACCTTTTACTTTGTAAATCACAAAACGATATAGAGGTTTATCTAATAATTCATATGGGAGAGATTCAATCTTTAATTCACTAATTTCTTTAACTGGTACATCGAGTTTTTGAGGTCTTATTTCTTTATAGATGTTACCTTCATCATCAATTGAAAGGATAGTGAAAAGAGATGGGTGAGCAATAGCAACTTTATCTAAAGCTTCTTTAATTTGCTCAGGCGAATAATCTTTTCCTAAATTAATTGTATTACCGAGATTATAGGCATCTCCTCCATTAAGTGAAGATACATAAATCCCTTCTTCACCTTTGCTAAGTAAGACTCTCTTGCTCATGTTTGGTATCCTCCGAAATTAAGGTATAGTCAAATTCTTCCTCACCCTTAAGAGTTAACGAAATAATTGAATCCCCATATCTAAATGACGTGCTATAAAAGGCTTGACCTTCATATGTTTTCTTACCGACTAGTGGTAAAGCAGGTATGCCTTTGATATTGCTTTTAATTCCTGTACCTAAGCACTTAACAATCGATTCTTTGCTAGTCCAAACAGAGACAAAGTCAATCTCGTTTTTAACGAATTGATATTCTTCTTCACTACAGACATATTTCACTAAGTCTTGATCTTTTGGCATTAATATTTCAACATCCACTCCAACTTCTCGGTTTTTAGAGATGGCTAAAACCACCATTCCTTTTGAATCGGAAATGTTGAAAAAGACATTATTTGATATTGGCTTTCCACGTTCGTTTAAAGAATAATCTCCAACATATTTCTTTTTGAAATAATAAGAGACCAACTTCTCTTTTTTCACATCTAAAACATGGTATCTTTCCAAGAAAGAAATTTCGCTTTCATCAAGTTTAGTTAATGCTAATAGTTCACCAAAAGAGTATTTTCTGGTGTCGAGCACATATAGAGAAATTTTATCCATAGATAAAATAATATTACTATGTCTATAAATCGATTACAATCGCTTAGATTGCTTATTCAATTAATCGCCAAAAACGATTGCGTATGCAACTGTGGAACAACCGTAACAAACATTGTCTTTTTGGCCAACTTTTGCTTCCAAATTAGGACCTAAATTGCTATCTAAAAATCTAGTCATAGTAATAAGGTTTTCATTATTGTTACGGTCGTTAAAGCTACTTGCTGTAGCAATATTTGAAAAATAGAAAGCGATAAATACATCAGCGTTTAAGCCTTCGCCTTTTCTTGCTAAGATTGCACTACTGACTGTAAATCCTTCAAAGTTAAAGCCTGCAATATGCGCTTTAACTTCTGCGTCACTTTCATAATGTGAAACAGTGTATCCTTTAGCTTCTAAGCTATTTTTAGCGGATCCTGAACTATGGGATGATTCACATCCAGTTACTAAAAGACACGATGTTAATAATAATGTTGACAAAAACTTCTTCATGTTTCTCTTCTCCTTCTCTTGCCAATATTTATTTTTTTAAAAGAATAACAAAGTTATTGGTTAGAATCTCTTTTTTAAAACGAGGATATTCTTACCGTTAATTCGATCATAGGCATATTCGTCCATAATCTTTTTTACAATAATGAGGCCTAGACCTCCGATTTCTTGCTTTTTAACATCGCTTCCAACTTCTGGTTTATCAACTTCGAGTTGGTTAAATTCTTTCGCCATATCAATAATCGTGAGAACGAATTCTTTTGTGTCCATATCGAATAATAGTCTCACATAAATCACTCCACCATTATTGTTATAGCCATGGTTTATGATGTTAGAGAATAATTCATCTCCAACGATTGTTAATTTATTTTTAAAGTCTTCTGGGTATTTATATTTATCACTAAATTTCTCAATGAACTTTAGCATCTCAGGAATATGTTCAATTCTTCCATCAAATGCTTTTTCTTCATATGCGTAATGGTCTCCACGATATTTAAGGGTGACAAAAGTGATATCATCACTTTGAGGAGCTTCGCCAACGAATGAAGTAACATCATCTTTAATTGTGTGATGGAGTTCAAGAATGCAGGTGTAGTCTTGTTTATTAAGAGTGTGTAATAATCTATCTTCTCCATAGAATTCACCATCGATATTTCTTGCTTCAGTAATTCCGTCTGTATATAAAGTCATGCTTTCTCCTGGGAGAAGAGTAATCTCTTCATCTACGACATTTGTTTTTTCAAAACATCCAAGTAAGAAGCCTGGTTTACATTCTAAATAACGATATTTGAAATTAGAGCCAACAATTGGAGGATTATGTCCTGCGTTCGCATAAATAACTTTTCCGCTTCTCTTATCTAAAATTGCTAAGAAGCAAGTAACAAACATGCTAGTTTTATTACCTTTAATGATAGAGGAGTTAATGTCTTTAAGAATTTGAGAAGGAGTTTTGCCCGCTTTAGCAAAGTCTCTAAATGATGTGATAGTTTTCATCATAAACATCGCGGATGGGACTCCTTTTCCGGAAACGTCTCCAATTAAAACTGCGACATGATCTTCATCGATATTGACATAATCATATAAGTCTCCACCAACTTCATTAGCAGCCTTAAGTTCTCCAATAATCTCCACTTCTTCTGAATATAAAGTTTCTTCAGGAAGAGTGTTTAATTGAATCTCTTTAGCAACCCCAAGTTCGGTTTTGTTCTTTTCGTTTTCTGTGCTAAAAGCAATCTCACTATTGAGTAAGACTTTGGTTCTTTTATTTAAGAAAACAGTCACTACGAAGATTAAGGTAAGGAATAACGCTCTTCCTAGGAAGTATTGAGTGAAGATTTTGACAAATCGATTCTCGTGAGCGACATAGATTAAATCTTTTAAGAACCTATATCGACCTATCGCTGTATCTGGATAAGCTTCAGTTAAACGAATGCTATGGATAGTTTGATCAGCCTTATTTAATTCACCAGAAAGTAAATTGGAATCAAATTCTCCATAGAATGTAGCAAATCCTAGGGCCACTAAGCTCATAACAATAATGACTCCGAAAGTAATTTTACTTAATCGAGGATTGTAGTAATGCGCGGTTAAAACAATACAAACAGCCCAGCCTAAGACTGCGTGTTTAGGCATAATGACATTAAGTGCGAAAATCGCAATGACAAATAATGCTAAAACAAAATATTTATATTTTTGACTTGCTAAAAACTTGGTCTTTAAAAATAATGCAGGAATACAAAGCACTAAAATCAAAATTGGAATAACAGTGACTGTTACTTTCCAAGTATCGTAAGCAACTTCAAACACTTTAAAAAAGTAACCAAACCAAATTGCAAATAGTAAACCCGCAGTGAAAAGAAGAGCGAGAGTCATGTGCTTATTCGCACTTATTTCGTTTTTCTCATATGCAGATCTTATTTTTTCTTTTGCGGACATATTAGATACCAATTTCTAAATCATCGTATTTGTCTAACAATTCGTATAATCGACTTCTACAGCCTTCTAATCTCTTACTGTTGTCTGGTTCATTAACGCGGTTCCACCACATCATATGAACATAAGCGACAATTCTAATCTTTTCTTTAACATCTTTATCGTCTTTGCCAAAGTAAAGATTAAGGACAGAGTTATATAAGTTAGCAGCATCTTCATCTTTAATGCCGAAGAATCTCTCACTATTACCTGGATCATCTTCATTAAATGCGCAATAAGGAGCGTATATCGCTGCGAGCTCAAAGATTGGATGACCAACTGATAAAGTGTCCATATCAATTAAAAGGAGTTCACCGTTTTGAACCATGATGTTTTTAAAGTGACAATCACCATGGACAAAGGTTCTTCTATCTTCAATAGATTCAAGCAATTTTTTTGCTTTTTGATAATATTTATCTTCAAGGAATGGTTTAATCTTTTCGATTTTATCGAAATAATGCTTTTTAATTTCTGGGATTGCAGGATTTAAGCATTCTGTGGTGTTAATCTTCTTTAATAAAGAAGCATACTTTTCTAAATATTCTTGATAATGTTTTTTGTCTTCTAAAAGGACATTCTTCAAAGATTTACAATCAAGCATTTCAAAGATGACACCCATCTTCTCTCCAGCCTTCACGATATCAAAGGAGATCGCGGTTGGAACTCCTAAAACAAATGCTTCTTTTGCTAAACGTAATTCTCTTTCGATTTGTTGTGAATCACTAGTTCTATTAAATACTTTGACAATCGTGTCTTTATCTAAACGATAGACAGTAGAGAAAAAACCATCACCGATAACTTCTGCGTGAGATAAGTCAACTTTTCTTAAAGCTTTTTGAACATCCATAACACTGGTAAAACCAGTCATTTGGAAAACATCATATACTTCTAAAGAAGCATTGATAATTGAGACATCATCATATTGTTGTTTTAATCTTAAGATAATTCTTAATCCGGCGCTTGAAATGTAACGGAGCATATCTAAATCTAAAACAAGTTTTTTAAACTTATTATTAGCGATGATATCATCTATTTCTTTTCCCATAGGTTCAGCGCTATAGGAATTGAGTTCGCCTTCTAAATAGATGACTAAAGAGTCATTTTCTAAATTGAATCTCATACGAAGCCTCACTACATGACTAATTTTTCAATTTTGAATAAGTTCTCAAAACCGACCATTCCAAAGACGTCATACACTGCTTTTGGAACGTTGACTAGTTTTGTTTCAGCGCATTCTTTTTTGACTTTGATTAAAATCCTTAGTCCTGCCGAAGAGATATAACGTAAATCTCTCATATCAATCACTATTTCTTTGTATTGGTTTGAATTCATGATGGCATCGATTTCTCTATCGACATCTTCAGAATTAAAGGAGTTGATTTCTCCTTCAAAAAAGATGGTTAAAACTTCGTTCTCTAATGTATTTTTCATAACAAATCTCCGATTATATTTTCTCACATACACTGTCACAGATGTGTCACATACGCGAGATATTCTTATTTTTACTAGATTATATCAAACAAAAAAGTTATAATTTCCTTATGAAAAACAAACATTTTACATTTTTAGTGGCTACTTTATTCTCTTTATCTGCCTGCTTTGGGAGTAATAAAGGTGGGACAGTAAAGTATCAAATTGAATATAATAATGAGTCAATAAATAAAGTTAACTTAGACAACTACTTTTTGACTCACGAAGAAGAATATCCATCTTATAAAGCATTAAAAGAGAATGTTCCAAATATTTTAGATCGCACTAGAACTATCAATATTAGTGAAGGTTTTACTAATAAGATGCAAGCCATTCGTTTTTCAAATAGTGAAAACGGGTTCTTAGGAGGCGAAACATTCTTACTCCATAACGGACAATATTTCCACTTAGGAGGCGCTTGGGGTGGCCATGGAGTCACTGAATTTATTCGTCGACAAGGCGATAGAGGATATTGGCTATATTTCCTATACTCAAATGGCAGCGGAATCCACCGCACAAACATTGGGGTTTATAGCATGTCAAAAAGCGAGTTATACACTATTAGTTCATTGGAACTTGAGATTAATAAAGATTACACTTTCAAGATTAGTGAAAATAACACAATTGATATATATGAAGCTACAATTGAATTCTATTACGATGAAGGTATGTTCCCACATTACACAATCGTAGAAAAAGGGCTAGTTATTGAAGCGATTGATGAACTACAAAAAGTCAAAATATAAAGTAAAACACGCGGTTTCTTGCGTGTTTTATTCTTTTATTGCCTCAATAAGTTTTTTAGCAGCCTCTTCTTGACCGTTTATATATGGATGCCCATTTGCCCCATCACTATTGGGGGTAAATTCTACGAGTTTTATTATATTTGAATAACGAGATTTAATCTTCTCATATACTTTTTTAATGACATTAATTAGATCGTCGCAGATTGGTAGTAAGCGGTAGCACATCACCACTTCTACTCCTATGTTATCTTTGATAATACTGTCCACTAAAGAGATGTATTCTTTTTCAAATGTCTCTAATGCCTGTGGTTTATCCTCATCTTTGGTGTTTAAATTATACGCTCCATCATCGTTAGTGACTAAATTAATAACTGCGATATCTAGTTTTCTAGTCTCATGACATTCACTAATCATATCTACTGTATTGATATATTCTTTGAATTTCTTATCAATATAGATTGGCAACGCTAAAGAGATGCCAGAACGAGAAACAACTGTGTAATCCATATCTAACCCCATAGCGGTTAAATATGCATAACTCTTAGAGAAGTCTTCACTTTCTCCAGAGAAACACACCCCATGATAATCTAAAACACCATACCCACAGGTGATTGAGTCTCCAAAGAATCCAATGAGTTTTTTATTACTTTCTGGAAGATTACCAAATTCTCCTCCGTCAATAGAGATATCGTTAACCGTGATAGTAGATAAATAGACTTCGTTTACTTTAATAACTCGAATAGTAGTCTTGCTAGATAAGTTGACTTTGATAGTAACTAAGTTATCTCCACTTACGAGCTTTTCTTTTGAATAGAATTTATCATTAACATAAATGTTAATATATTGAGCAGTTATCTCTCTTAGTTCACTCTTTAAAGATAAGGCAACAGAGAAATTATTCTTAGAAGGGATAACTTCAAATTCAAAGCCACTTCCTGAAAAAGAAAAGTAATCTTTGTTATCTTTATAGATATGTCTACCAATAAGCCTGAACTTCATAAACATAGTTTAGGTTCTTTATTTCCTTTGAGCAATAAAAAACGCATCAAATGATGCGCTTTATATAAATGATTAGTTTTCTTTCTTGCGTTTTAAGAGGAAGAACCCACCTAAGGAAACCACTCCAACCGCTAAGAAAATGACCATGAGAACTGTGTTATTACCTTCATTCACCGAGAAGCCTTTAATCATGTTATTGACTTCTAAGATACCGTCAGAGTTAAGTTCATCACCATTGATGGATGCCCAGGCTTGTAAACGTGCCCATTCATTTTCATACGCTTCATTAGTGGTGAATAATTCTCTTTGATGCTCATTTAATAAATTAAATGCTGCTTTAGCACTTGCGTAGTAATGATGTTCATTATCTTTGCAATATCCAAGG
>CAMOSZ010000093.1:0-6324 GCA_946625285.1 uncultured Caryophanales bacterium
AGCGTTGCTTTTATTTTATACGATATTTCGCCTCAATAAATTTCATTACACTTTTTATAAAAAAGGAGCATAATAGCGGTTGTGTTTTTATGATTGCCACTATCATTATCTCTTGCATTACATTCCTAGCAGTTACATTATCAATTCTCTTCTTCCCAAAGATTAGAATTGGTAAATTTCATATATCCACTTATTGGGTTATTGCTCTAGTTGGCGCTATCACTTTATTAGCGTGTCAGCTCGCTCCAATTAATGAAGTATTCACCCAATTAACAAGCAACACATCAATTAATCCACTCAAGATTATTGTTCTATTCTTCTCAATGACCATTCTTTCTATCTTCTTAGACGAAGTTGGTCTATTTAAGTTTTTAGCAAACTTCGCTGCTAAACACGCTAAAAACAATCAATACGCTTTATTTACTATTTTTTATTTCTTAACTGCAACACTTACTATTTTTACATCTAATGACATTGTCATTTTGACCTTTACTCCATTTATTTGTTTCTTTTGTAAGAACTCTAAAATCAATCCAATCCCATATTTAGTTGCAGAGTTCTCTGCCGCTAATACATGGTCACTAATGCTTGTTATTGGTAATCCAACAAACATCTATTTAGCAACTTCCGCTGGAATCAATTTCTTTGATTATTTCAAAATCATGGCGATTCCAACTTTGGTAGCGGGCTTAGTAGAATTTGTTGTTTTATTTTTAATCTTCAATCATAAATTAAAAACTCCACTTCAAATAAATGAAGAAGATGTCCATATCGAAAACAAAGTTGCTTTAGTTATTGGTTTATTACATCTATTTGCTTGTTTAGTGTTCTTAATCATTTCTAGCTACATTAACGTTGAGATGTGGATCATATCTTTAATATGTGCCTCATCCTTATTAATCTCATCAATCATAATGTGTCTAATCACTAAGAAGAATTGGAACTACATCACTGGTTCTATAAGAAAACTCCCATATCCTCTTATTCCATTTTTCTTATCAATGTTTGTTATTGTTGTTGCGTTAAACACTCAAGGGATTTCAGAAAAGATCGCTGAAGCGTTAGGAAATAGTAACGCGATTTGGACATATGGCTTCTCATCATTCTTTGCTAGTAATCTAATCAACAATATTCCAATGAGTATCCTCTTCTCTAATATGTGCTCAAATAAAGCGGCAGTCTACGCTTCTATTATCGGAAGTAATATCGGAGCCTTCTTAACTCCTACAGGTGCTTTAGCGGGTATTATGTTCACTAACCTTGTTAATGAACACGACACGAAATACACATTTATTGATTTTATCAAATATGGAGCGGTTATTTCTCTTCCAATTATTGCCGCTACACTATTTACTTTGTCTTTGACTATTACGTTTTAAAACCAAAAAAGAAGCCATTTCTTGATAGTTTTTTAACTCTTTAAATATATTTATTTGACTAAATAGGTCCATTCATTTAAGATAATCTCTTCCGTTTGAGAAAGAAGAGCATTATGAAAGTTTATAACGATAACTCACTAGTGAATTTATCTAATTCGATATTGAAGTGTTTTGACACTCCTACATTTCACGATTCAATTCCTGAAATTGATGAAAAATTAAAAGGACATAAAAAAGTTGTTGCGGTCCTATTTGATGGAATGGGTCAAAACATCACTAGAATGCACTTAAAAGAAAGTTCTTTTATTAGAACCCACTATGTGACAACTATCAACTCGACTTTCCCACCAACAACTGCAGCAGCAACTACTGCATTTTTAACTGGTAAATATCCAATTGAAACCGGTTGGCTTTCTTGGTCTCAATATTTTAAAGATTACAATCGCAATATTATTCTCTTTAAAAGCAAAGACTATAACACTTTCGAAGACTTGATTAAGCCAGGAGAAACTCCAATTGCCTTAAGATATTTCCCACTTAAAAAACTTCCAGAATTAATTAATGAAGCTCATCCTAATATCGCCACAAAAGCGTTATATAGATTTCCTATAGAAGACGCTCAAGGTCCAAAAACATTCTTAAACGGAGCCCATATGATAAATAAGTTCCTTAAAAACAATAAGGAGTGTTTCTTATATTACTACTGGGATACACCAGATGGAGAAATGCATGAATATGGTATTGATAGCCATATTGCTCATCGCCGTGTTTTAAAAATTCAAAGATTCATGAAAAGGGTAACAAAAAAGAACCATGACACAGTGTTCATTCTTTTCGCAGACCACGGACATATTAATGTTGAATTCACTGATATCTGTGATCACGAAGACTTATATTCGCTTCTCTATCGCCCAATGACTTTAGATAAAAGAAGTCCAACATTCTTTGTGAAAGAAGAGAATCATCAAAAGTTTGTTGAACTATTTAATAAATATTACGGTAATGACTTTGATTTATTCACTAAGCAAGAAGTCCTAGATATGAAACTATTTGGAGAAGGAGAGCCTGCTAAAGGAGTGTTAGACGCCTTTGGAGAATTTGTCGCTATCGCTAAAACTAATAAGGTCTTATATGGCTCAAAAGAAATGGACAAAGTTGTCATTTTAAAAGGCCACCACGCAGGTGGAACTAAAGAAGAAAGATTAATTGATGTATCAATGTATAACGTTTGTTGATATAATAACCAAGCCTTTAGAGAACTATTATTAAAAGCACAAAAAAGAACCGGATACCGAGATATCCAGTTCCTTTTATTTTTACTTTAGATTAGAAATTGAATGTGATGTTTCTTAAAGCAACACGACCTTGGTTAGAAGATCCTGAAGCTGGTCCAGTAACATCAAATCTAATGCCATAAATCATTCCAACATTATTTGTGGATAATAAGAGCATGTTGTTTCTATTTGTTGGGAGAGTAACATCGTTCCATAAGTCAGCATCCATTACCCAATCACCATTTTCATCTAAGACTTCAACAGTAATTGTGGAGTTGTTTGGTCTAATACCTTCAGAAGCACTCCATAAGGAGATATTGTATTCAACATTTTCCATTGCCACATCAGTGGTGATTTCAAAATATGCATGTCCAGCGTTCTTCTTTTTGGCAGAGAGGACAACTTGATCTCTTTCAATAAGACCAGTTCTTAATCTTGAAGTAGAGAAATTAACATCATTTCTAACAAAGGAAGTTGTTAACACTGTTCCATCATATTTTTGTGGGAAGCCCCATTCACCTGGAGTCATTGTAACTGGATCTGGTGCATCTTTTTCTTCGGTTGGTACATCAAAATAGAAGTATTCGGTCTTATATCCACCAGTTCTAATGTTGCATCTATCAACGTAACCTGTAACTTGAACTTCTAGTTCAGTTGCGCCAGTCGCTAATAAACGTGTCCAATCTGTAAGAGGAATTCTCACTGAAGCAGTTGTTGGAGTTCCATCAACTCTAACGGTGGTTGCATAGTTTTCGGTGTTTTCTTGTCCTGAAGCGAAAACACTGAAATAGAATTCGTTATTTGTGTAGTATCTAGATCCACCACTACAATTCCAACGGAATGTTGGGGATACGTTAGTGTACATATTGCCAACAGGAGCAACACTATTAGGACACATATTTAATCTTGCTAATAATTTACCGACTGCGACTTCATCTGGATCACCATCTTCAAAATTCATTAAGAATTCTGAGAATGTGTAAGCGTTATGAGACATAGTCATTAATAAATCATCTGGATAACAAAGTGTATCATTTGGATCTGCTTCATCATATTCATCAAAGACGTTCCAAATAAAGGCAGTAACTGATTCTTCAGCACCTTCGCCTTTACAGACTTCATAGTTGCCATAGCCAACATTAACTCCGTTAGCAGCGGTATATCGATCATCACCAAAGAAGTGTGCATCTTGATAAACATCCGCAAAGTGTTTTTGAGCAATTAATGAATAGGCAGTTGCCCATCCTTCAGCGTAAGCAAGATCAAGACCTCTACGTCTAGCTTGTGCTTCAGTGTACATATGGGTTCCACTTGAATTCATTTGATCATGGAAGTCATCTTCAGCGTTATGTCTAGAATAGTGAGTGCCACCTGGGTTATGAGTAATACCAAAGACGCGTTGGACGTGGTGACCATATTCATGGCCCAAAACGTCATAGTCTTCGTATGGGTTTGGTCTAGAATTTAAGACATTTGAATTATCTCTTGGTGCGACGTTAATGAAGTTGCCACTATAGTAGCATCCAGAAGTAGCACCTGGATATTTAATGGTACACATGGTGATGTCTTCACCATTATTGACATAATTAGCAAAGCTAGAAGCCATAATAGCAGGTTGAGTAATAGCGAAGCCTTTACCAACCGCATCATCCATTGTGAATGTGTAAGTTACTGAAGTTCTTCTTCTTATTGTACTAGGAATTCTTGTTCCACTTTGCCATGTGTATTCATTGCTATTTTCATCAACAACTTTAATTGATGTACCTTCTGAATATAGTTTGAAATAGAAGGTTGGGGCAATTTCACGAACTTCAATAATATCGTCTCTAATAAGAATTGGGCGGATTCTTGCAGTTAAATAAGAGAATGTGCCTGTTTGAGATGTATAACCTGTTTTAACAACAACGTCTTCTCCATCAAGGACACTATGGACTTCAACTTTAACTCCACGAAGTGGCATGGTCACACCATAGTCATCAGTGTAAACGAATGTACCAGAGACACCGGTAAGTGCTCTAATAATGACATCTCGATCAATTCTTTCTAACAAATCTTTGTTAATTTTGTCGTGAAGTAAATCTAGTTTTCCTAAATCAGCTTCAACAAGGTCGTCATCTCTTCTTAATTCAACAACGCCTCTACTAGTGTTTGATGGAATTCCATCAATTCCAGTAATCGTTTCTGCGTTATAGACAGCTTGTTCTTTAGATGCAACAGAAGTGACATATTTGTCTCCATCTTTGATAAAGAAAACACTAATCTTTTCATGATTGTCTGCAACTAATTCGAAGTTACCTTCTTTTTCAATGAAATCAACAGTTGCGGTAACGGTTTCATTTTCTTTGTCGACTTTAAGAGCGACTTGACAACCAGCCTTATTCACAACGAATGAGTTGGTTTTAATTCCTGCATAGGAGAATACGATTGAGTCATGTTTGTTATAAACTGTTCTTTCATCGATTTTCTCCATGAATGCTTCTTCACCCATCGCATGCATCTTTAGTTCAGATACATCATTATCGACGGTGATCACATTTTTGCTTGCGTTAGGGGCAAATGCGGTCGCACTACCAGCTAGTAAAGCAAGCAAAAGCAACGATTTTGTAATCATCTTTTTCTTCTTTCCTCCATTTATAAAGATAATTATTGCTGTTGATAAGCATTTTAATAGCGTACTTAAAACAACGTGCAAAAGTCACACTTTTTGTTCCAAAAATCATATTATCAACAGCACGATTATTATAGCATACATCTATATTTTTTTATAATTTTTTAATAATCAATTTTATTATAGGTTAATCGCTATTTTGGATATTCCCATATACCAAAGTCCATTATTATGACTTACGCGAATTATACGGGCATTTTTTATCACTATCTCATTTTATTTTTAACAAATATTAATAATTATTGTGTAGGTGATGAAAAAATCCATAAACCTTATTTTGTTTCGATTGTTTGTAACAATTTTCATTCTTATGAACCATTAATACTTATATCGCTATTTTTGTCGCCTCAAAAGAGAGTATTTTTTTATTCCAATATATTTAATATATTGGTAAAATTGCATTGAGGTGAAGAATATGAAGAAGAACAGACTATTAGTTTTATTACCTTTAGTATTTGCTTCTCTTGCTGGCTGTAATTCACATAATGGAGGAGGCCAAGGTGGAGGAGGCGGTGCTACTAAAGACATCGCATACGATGACACTAGAGAAGATTATTACGACAATGTTGAATCACGTAACAAGTTTAATAAAGAAAACGAATTAAATTTCGATGATGAAATCACTAACGGATTAAATGATTCTGTATGGAACACTCTCGATGGATATTGGGAGAATGGCGGAACCACACCGCATAATGGAGTTCGTAGAAGAAACTTATTCTATACAAAAGATAGCGATGGAAATGGTTACCTCGCACTTAAAGCGAGAGGATTATATAACCAAGAAGATCCTAGCCAAGCTGGTAAACCAGAAGGTGCATGTATCGAAACTAAAAACTCCTTAGGTCCTGGAAGATATGAAGTCTATATGGCGGCTATGCCTAGAGAAGGTGGAGTCACTGCGATGTGGACATATAAATGTGAAAGTACAGAAGAACAAAGTCAAAACGAAATCGATATCGAAATCGGTGGCTCTGCTCAATACACAAATTTATGGTGCACT
>CAMOSZ010000094.1:0-10192 GCA_946625285.1 uncultured Caryophanales bacterium
ACTCTAATTGATTATGTCGCCGACAAAAGAGCATCAACTCCTACAGGAGCGGCAGAACTTGCTACTGTTGATAAAAGAGAGATTGAAAAAGAATTCTCATACGCAACCTTAACTATGGAACAAGCTATCATCTCATTAGTGAACACTAAAAAAGAAGAACTCGAATCCATAAAAGAAGACTTGTTAGAGTCTTTACAAAGCAAAGTGGAAGACCAAAGAAACGAATTAGAGCATTTGAAAGTCCAATTAGAATTGCTTAATCCAAAAGGGATTCTATCAAGGGGATATTCAATATCTGTTGATGAAAAAGGAAAGCCAATTTCATCAGTCAAAGATTTATCTAAAGATAAAGAAGTTAGAACAATACTTAAAGATGGTGAATTCACCAGTGTTGTTAAAGAAATTAAAGGAGAGTAAACGATGGCAGAAAAAGAAATTAACTTCGAAGTAGAACTTAATCGTTTAAAACAAATTGTGAACGAGATTCAACAAAAAGATATCTCTATCGATCAAAGTTTAGCCTTATACGAAGAAGGCCAAAAAATCATCAGCTTACTTTCAAAAGAGTTAGAAAATGCTGAAAGCAAGGTTGAAAAAATCGTCAAAGTTGGTAAATAATATTTGTCATGGCCAAAAAAGAAATCAAACACGTCAATCTAAAAGAAATTAAGAATCCAGAATTCCTAAAAGACATGTCCTATAAGGAGCTAGATGTTTTAAGTGAGGATATTCGTCAATACCTCATTGAAACAATCTCTAAAACTGGCGGGCACCTTTCAAGTAACTTAGGAGTTGTGGAAACTGTTATTTCATTATGCAAGAATTTTGATTTTACCAAAGATAAAATTATCTTTGATGTTGGCCATCAATCCTACACATATAAACTTTTAACCGGAAGAGATTTATCCACCCTTAGGCAAAAAGGTGGAATAAGTGGATTCCAAAAAATGAAAGAATCACCTTATGATCACTTTGAAGCTGGTCACTCATCAACTTCAATTTCTGCTGCAGCAGGATTAGCGTTCGCTAGAGATTTAAAAGGTGAGAAATATGAAATCATTGCCTTCATCGGTGACTCATCTTTGCAAAACGGATTAGCATTTGAAGGATTAAATGAATTAGCCCAATCAGGCCACAAAGTTATTATCGTTTTAAACGATAATGATATGTCTATTTCTAAACCTGTTGGTGGCTTATCCACAATGTTTAGAAATTTCTCAACATCTCTTATTTATCGTAAAACAAAAGGCTTTATTAAACTCTTATTAAGAGGAAGATTTGGTCACTGGTTACTCGTCAAATTCACAAGAGTTAAAAACTGGTTTAAAAGAAAACTTGTCAATATGACCATATTTGATAACCTTGGCTATTCTGTTATTGGACCAATTGATGGCCATTATATTAGACAAGTTGATCACGCTTTAGTTAGAGCCAAAAAGCTCAATAAGAGCGTTGTTATTCACGTTAAAACAATCAAAGGCAAAGGATATAAATTTGCTGAAAACGATATTGAAGGAGATTGGCACGGCGTTAGTAAATTCGACGTTGCTAGTGGAGAAATCGCCACAAAAGAAGCAATGGTCTCTTGGTCTTCTCAATACGCAATCATTCTTAAGAATGAAATGGCAATGAATGATAAGATTATTACTATTGTTCCAGCTACAGGACATGGTAGCGCTCTTGATTCATTATTTAAAATTTATCCAGACCGAATAGTGGATGTTGGTATTGCCGAAGAACATGCCTTTACTTTTGCTGGCGGATTAGCGGTTTCTGGTTTACATCCTGTTATCTCTATTTATTCAACTTTCTTACAAAGAAGTTATGATGAATTATCTCATGATTTAGCAAGGATGAATCTTAACGCCACAATCTTAATTGATAGATCTGGACTAGTGGGAAATGATGGAGAAACTCATCAAGGAATATATGATGAAGCTTTCTTATATACAATTCCTAATGTCACAATCGCCATGGCAAGTAGAAGTAACGAAGCTCTTTCATTAATGAAAGAAAGTCTTTGTAACCATGGAGTGTTCGCCATTAGATATCCTCGTGAATTCTTCTCCACCAAAGGTGAGACTGTTAAAAAGATTCCTTATGGAAGTTGGAAAATTGAACTTGAAGGTAAAGATACTGCAGTCGTTTCAACCGGACCATTAACCTTGAAGTTAAAAGAAGAAATCACAAAAGCGAAAAAGAATGTCTCTCTATTTAACGCGATTTATCTCCGCCCAATGGACGAAGCAAAAATAGAGCAACTTCTCGACTATAAGAAAATTATCATCTATGATCCATACTCAACAAAAGAAGGATTTGTTAACGCTTTAGAAAATCGATTGTTTGAATTAGGCTATACTGGTCAAGTAATCGTTAAAGCTATTCCGACAAAATTTATCCGACAAGCAACTATAGAAGAACAACGTGAAGAGTATAAACTTCAGGTTAAAGATATAATCGACCTCCTCTAATTGGTCGATTTTCTTTTATATTTTTATAGGTATTAGTTAACATAATAATATTTTTCATTATATAATAATGATATGGCAAAAGTTATTGTTCATATTGATTTAAACGCCTTTTTTGTCCGTTGCGAAGAAATTCGTAATCCATCTTTAGAAAATAAACCAGTCGCTATTGGACATATTGGACGCGCTGGTGTGGTTTCAACTTGCTCATATGAAGCAAGGAAATATGGTGTGCATTCCGCAATGCCAATGAATAAAGCGCTTGAACTATGTCCGGAGTTATTAGTTATTCATCCAGACTTTCATTTTTATTCAATGATGAGTCATCGTTTTAGAAATTATATTCGCACAATTACTCCAAACATTGAAATGGCCTCTGTTGATGAATTATTCGCTGATTTCACCGATGTTGTTAAGAATGAAAAAGATGTTGAGAAATATTTCCGTATGATTCAACAAACCTTATATGAAACAACAGGTTTAAAGTGCTCTATTGGAGTTGGACCAACAAGATTTTTAGCGAAGATGGGTAGTGATTATCAAAAGCCAATGGGTTTAACAATCATAAGAAGAAGAGACATCAAAAGAATCTTATATCCTCTTCCAATTGATGATATGTTCGGAGTTGGCAAAAAGAGCGCACCTCGATTAAAAAATATTGGAATAAAGACTATTGGTGATTTAGCGGATGCCTTAAATAACAATAGAGAAGATGTTTTAAACATCTTAGGTAAATTCTCTTCCGAACTTAAAGACTGGGTAAACGGAAAAGGATCTGATTCTATTTCTACTGAATCATGGGATCCGAAATCTATTGGTAGTTCAACTACACTTATGGAAGACACGAATAGATATGAAGTCGTTAAACCAGTATTTGAAATGTTAGCGCACGAAGTATCAGAAAGAGCAAAAAGAGAAAACAAAATTGGCAATACAATTCAAATCATGGTCAAAGATACTCAATATAAAGCGCATAACAAGTCCATTACGTTTCAAAACCACACGAATAGCAGTAGAGATATCCTCAACTACGCTTTGAGGCTCTATGAAGGCAATTTCATGGACATGACCATTAGAGCGTGTGGAATTACTTTGCAAAATCTCATTGACATCAAAGAGATGAAAATTCAAATGACATTTTTTGACTATGAGATGCATATGGAAGAAAGCAAAACTAAACTTTTGATTAATGATTTAAATAGAAAGATTAAAGGAAAACCTTTAAAAAGAGCGAGTGAGGTCAAGAAAAATGGAAATAATTGATGCGATAGATTTATTTAGTCAATATCTCACTGTAGAAAAAGGATTATCACTAAACACTGTTAATTCATATTTAGATGACTTAAAAAGATTTTTCATGTACTTCAAAGATAAAAAAGAAGTTAGTGAATTATCTCCTTATGATTTAAATTCATTTGTGAATTATGAACTAAATTCTGGTTTAACAGTGCCAACTGCGTTAAGAAGATTATCTTCAATTAGAAGCTTTTATTCTTTCTTAAAGAAAGAAGGGTATTACGAAGGAGAACTTCCAGAAGTTGATCCTCCAAAAAAACCAAAAGAGCTTCCTAATTGTCTATCTATAGAAGAGGTGGAATCGCTTTTAGAAGCACCAAACATGAAATCTCCAAGTGGAATTAGAGATAAAGCTATGCTTGAGTTAATGTATGCGAGTGGACTTCGTGTTAGTGAACTTCTTAATCTAGAAAAAAGAAATGTAAATCTTAATAAAGGAATCATTACCATATTCGGTAAAGGCGCTAAAGAAAGAAAAGTTCCTATGGGAGACTTTGCTCTAGAATACGTTGTTAAATATTTAAACGAAGTAAGAGATTTATTCCATGGAAGAGATTCAAAATATCTTTTCTTAAATCGCCAAGGAAAGCCTCTTTCTAGAGTCTACTTCTTTAAACAAATAAGAAAATACGCTGAAAGCGTAGGAATTGAAACTCAAATATCTCCTCATACATTAAGACACTGCTTTGCTACCCATATGTTAGAAGGAGGAGCAGAGTTAAGAGCAGTTCAAGAAATGCTAGGTCACACCAATATTGCAACCACTCAAATCTATACTCATATTTCAACAAAACGAATTATCAATGCATATGATTTGTTCATGAACAAAAAATAGTATAGAATTATATTCGCTGAAAGGAGACATAATAAATGTCCTATCCATATAAAAGAATTTTTGTTATCGTTGCAGACTCTGCCGGTATTGGATATGAACCAGACGCTGATAAATTTTTCAACGCTGGTCATACAGATGTTGGAAGTAATACATTTGTCCATATCGCAGAAAGAATGCCAAACGGTTTAAATATTCCAAACATGAATGCTATCGGTTTAGCCGATTTAGCAGACATTAGAGGAACTCATAAAGTTTCTCACCCACATTCTTACGTCGCTAGAGCTAGAGAGGTAAGTAATGGCAAAGATACCATGACCGGTCACTGGGAAATGATGGGTATCAACACAAAAACACCATTCCAAACCTTTACTGACACTGGTTTCCCTCAAGAGTTAATTGATGAACTCGAAAAGAGAACAGGACACAAAGTTATTGGTAACTGTGCTGCTAGTGGAACTCAAATCATCCAAGACTTAGGTGAAGAACAAATAAGAGATAATTCTCTTATTGTCTACACATCAAGCGACTCAGTTCTTCAAATTGCCGCTAGTGAAGAAGTGACAGGTTTACAGGAATTATATCGCTGCTGTGAAATTGCTAGAGAGATTTGTATGAAACCAGAATGGATGGTTGGTAGAGTTATTGCTCGTCCATATGTTGGTAGAACCAAAGAAACATTTAAAAGAACAAGCAATCGTCACGATTTAGCGCTTAAACCAACTCTTCCTACCGCAATGAATGTCCTTCAAGATAATGGTTTCATGACTAGCTGTGTTGGTAAGATCGGCGACATCTTTGATGGTTATGGAGTTGTTAAAACTCAAAAGACTGTTTCTAATGAAGATGGAATGGATAAAACCATTAAGGAATTAACAGATACTGATTTCACTGGTTTATGCTTTGCAAACCTTGTTGAATTCGATAGTGAATACGGCCATAGAAGAGATCCTATCGGTTATGGTGAAGCTCTTGAAAGATTTGATAAGAGAGTCGGAGAATTCATTTCCAAAATGCATGATGATGATTTATTAATCATCACTGCAGACCACGGTAACGATCCAACTTGGCCAGGAACCGACCACACAAGAGAAAAGATTCCTCTACTCATGTATTCTCCATCCATTAAAAACGGTAGATACTTAGAAGAAAGAGATTGCTTCGGTGATATCGGCGCAACAGTATTAAAGAATTTCGGTCTTAAATTACCAAATAATTTAGTAGGAAAAGCAATAGACGAAGTGCTTGCTAAATAATTAGTTATTTAAAAGAAAAACCCAACACGTTATTATTCAGCGGTTGGGTTTTTAATTTTGAGTAATCGTTTAATGATATGAATGATTAATGTTACTAACATCATTATTAGAATGGCGATAAATGAATACGCAAACGTTGATACTAATCCATCGCTTTGATCAGCGTAAGCGATGCTTATCGCACTTCCTAAGCCATAGAAGTCGCTACTAGAAGTAAGAACTTCTGCCATAATTTCGATTTTAAATGATAAAGCAAAGCTTGATGTTAGTCCAACAGCAATATATGGCATACTAAGCGGTAATAAAACTCTGAAGTTATTCGCAAATGCATTAGGGCTATCGATTCTCATTGAATTTCTAATTTCGACATCGACATTTTGATATCCACTTACTGTTGCCTCATATACCATCGGGAAGACAATAACCATTACGATATAAATAGAAGCATTTTTAAATCCAACCAGTCTTAGTATTAAAAATACTAACGCTGCTGTAGGAATGCTCCTAAGCGCAATCATTGTTGGATTAAAAACATGTTTTAATTTTGTAAAATTTCCAACAACCATTCCTAGTAAAATACCTAGAATCGAGGCAACGCCAAATCCAATGAGCATTCGGTATAAGGAGCCCCATATACATTTATATAGATATGGTTTACCGAATAACTCAAAGGACTTAACTAGTACGCTTCCAGGATCAGGAAAAGTGTATATACTTTGTCCAGTTACTAGGAATAGTATGTACCAAATTAAGAATAGTAAGCCAACGCCTACTACAGTTAAAAAGTATTTATTGGAAATAAGCTTCATCTGTGATTGTTAATCCGGAATTTAAAATGTTATTGATGAAATAATTAATGTCAGTCTTATAATCAAAGGCTTTACGGAATCCTAAGCCAAGTCCATTATAGTCTTTCATACAATTATAAATGACAGTGGAATTAAATTTAAATTTTTGAGCTTGTTCTTCTGGTTCACCCACAAGTTTTAATGTCTCAACAATCTCATTTGGATTAGAGACTGCTTTAGCAATATCATCTTCTAATAAAGATAAGAAGTTATTGATTTTAGCCTTATCAGTGTTTTTGTTGACAAAAACAGATGCTTGATAAATAGCTTTGCAATCATCAAGTGTTTTAAAGACATCCGCCGCTCTTTCAACTACATTAGCGGTTTTACCTAAGTTAGTGATAAGTGGTTCTGCTGCAAAAACATAATCAAGATTTACAGTAGTGGTTTCATCTACAGGATAAGTACCAGTGCTTAAGCTTGGTCCAACTTTGCTATCATCAGCGGCAGTATATGTTTCTAAGCCCTTATTACCATATAAATAATTAAATACTGCTCCAGGAATATCATTTGGTTGGAAATAAAGGACTTTGTCTCCTTCGTTTAACACTCCATCAGAGTCATTTCCAGTAGCCACTAAAGCAAAGTTACCGAAGGTAACTGTAGCTGCTAAAGCATAATTAACTTTAGCTTTGGTGATTTTAGTTAATCCACCTTTTGTTGGTGCAATGATAACATCATAATCATTGGTGTGGAATTGTGGGAGCAATTCAGTTGCTGGATTATCAACGGTTGTTAATCCTTTTACAAATTTATATAAGGCAACTGCAGGAGCTCCTTTTGGTGAGATGATTTTTAAGTCAACATCTCTTAGACTCGGATTTGCCTCAACTTTGTTACAACCCGCTAAGGCGATAACTGTAAGAAGAGATAAAAAATTTATTTTTTTCATTATTATTGACCTCGTTGCTATTCTATAGGAATAAAAGTATAATAAATGTGATTTAAATCACGAATATGGACAAAATTAGCAAATTTATTGTAAAAAATAGTGGAATCAGCTTCGAAGAATTTACCGCCAAGAAAAATCAGACTCTCTTTTTTGAAGGGGATGAGTGCAAAAAGATTGGACTAATAATTTCTGGCAAAGTATCAATCATCTCTTATTTTTCGGATGGACAAGAAGTAATCTATAACGAAATTGAAAAAGGACAAATGTTTGGTAACAACCTCATTTTCAGTAGCGAACCTTTTTACCGTGGAGATGTAGTCGCTACAGAAGAGTCGATTATTTATTACATCAGCAAGGAAGAACTCCTTAAAGCGCTAACATTCGACAAAGAATTTTTAGAACTCTATCTCAAACAGCAATCTGACTTTAGCAAAAAGTTAAATTTCAAAATCAAATTATTGACGATAAATAATGCTAGAGAGCGTGTTTTGTATTATCTTACATTTAATAAGAAAAAAGTATCGTATAAATCTGTCACAAAGCTCGCAAAAGAATTATATTTAACACGTGAATCTTTAAGCAGAACTCTCTACAAAATGGAAAGAAACGGCGAAATAGCAATAGTAGACAAAGAGATCACATTACTCTCCTAAAATAGAAATTAGTAGTTTTTTAGTAGGTGGATAAAAGTACTAAATGTGGATAAAGTCTGGTGAATAAGCCAGATTTTTTAATTGTGGATATTATAAATGTTACGAGTTTTTATTTGATTAATTCGTTCTTTTCTACTATTTGGTTAACATAATGGACATTATGCGAAGTAATATATAAAGAAAATAAAAAGGATGTTGATACAGAAATCATCATCCTGGTTAGTTTATAAAGATTCGGTTTTTATTTAAGGTAATATTTTAAACAAGCTTTTGTGAACTTGTTTTGATAATCGACTTCTTTGTCTTTGAAAAATTCGACATTAGCTTTAAGTACTGTGATAAATCCATCAGTTATACTACATTTCATAGCGTTAATGTATTCTGATGAATCATATCCACGTCCTGGTTCGATCTTGTCTGCAGCGTACACAATCTTCGCTACATCAGACATCCTTTTATTGCCTGTTGTATGGAATTCAATAGCCTTTAAAATTGTTTTATCAGTGATTTCAAATACTTCTTTTGCCTTTTTAACGCCTAAAACTTGATGCCAAACAACTGGAGATATATCAATATAGTCCTTGTATTCAGTTTCAATAATAGCCTTGTCTCTTTCATAAGCTTCAGGTCTATTATCTTTAGCAATGTCATGCAATAAAGCCGCTATAAGAGCCTTTTTAGCGTATTTAAAGTTATTTGCTTTAGCGATTTCGTATGCTAACTTAGCAACTCTAATAACATGTTCGTGTCTTTTTTGGTTTCCAGGAACAGTTATTTTGTCCATAAAGTATAATTCGTTGTCGATAATGTAATTTATTACAGAATCAGGAGTTTCTAATGATTTTAGGGTGCGAATATCAGACGAACTTATATCATTAATTTTGCCTGGAATACGGATCATATGATATTTTCTTTGGTTTTCACCACAATTTTCCTCGTTTAAACGCCCAAAATAGACTATTTGAGCGAGTTTAGCGAGTTCTTCGGATTCTTTCCAAAGATGGAAGCTATTTGCTTGATCTTCGCCGATTAAAAGGAATATCTCATCATTTGGATATTTTTCCTTGAAATGTCTTACTGTATCAATTGAATAAGCATATTCATTTGGGTTTTTATCAATCTCATATGTAGAAATTGAGAACCTAGATGCATATTTGCTTTCACTAATAGCGAGTTTAAGCATATTGATTTTATGCTCTGGAGAAATAGATTCATTCTTCCAAACTGCAACTCGAGCAGGAATGAATATTACATTCGCATCAAAAAAAGCGGCGGCTCTTTCCGCCATATTCATATGACCATAATGAACTGGATCGAAAGCACCACCGAATAAAATTATTCTCATTTTAATTTAATTTTTGGTTTTTCTTTATTCCTACGGAATAAAATAATAACTCTTCCCACTACTGATACTACATCAGCATGAAGTCTACTAGATAAGTCTAAAGTTAACTCCATAACCGGAGTAACTGCGCTTTTAAGAACTTCTACTCTAATGAGTTCTCTAGCTTCTAATGCTTTATCAAGCATCGTGATTAAAGAATCGGTAATTTCACTTTTACCGACTTGATATTTTGTCTTATCGCTTACGATAAGGGCTTTTAATTGTTTCTTTTGTTCTTTTGTAATCATTTTCTATCTCACTTTGGATAATGTTTCTTTAACAGCAACGCCTTTTGGTAAAAGCACTCTAAAGATTTGGCCCTTGCCTCTTGTAGAGAACCAGCATAATCCTTCAACGGAGATATCATGTCTTAAATCGTCATCTTCGAGTTCGTATTCAAACATGTCGTAATCTCTAAAGGAATTGAATCTGTCGGATACTGGACGGCAGAATTTCTTACGCTTATTTTCTCTCATGACATCATCAACCTTGTCGTTAGAAACGACTTTGATTTCTGTCTTTTCGCCCATGAACACACGGATTGAAGCACGTCTGCCTTTAAT
>CAMOSZ010000095.1:0-5505 GCA_946625285.1 uncultured Caryophanales bacterium
TGTTGGGAAAATAACGTTTGGAACAAAACCAGTGGTTTCATATTCCATTTCAGGAGTGAGTAAGAATGGTTTACATCTTGCAACGACTTTAGATGGATCATTTTTGTCTAAAATCATTCCACCAATAGAATAGACGTAACCATTACAAGTACGGTTAACACCGTGGATAAAGAGTAGCCATCCATCATCGAGTTCGATTGGGACTGGGCCTGCTCCAATTTTTAATGCGCACCACCACTCATAACCTTTTTGAGCAACGACGCGATGTTTTCCCCAATATACCATGTCCTTAGATTGAGAAAGGAAGATATCGCCAAAGGCGGTATGTCCAGAATCGCTTGGACGAGATAACATGCAATAGTTGTCATTAATCTTTCTTGGGAATAAAACGCCATTGCGGTTATATGGTAAGAATGGGTTATCAAATTTAACGAATTTCTTAAAGTCTTTTGTTTTGGCAATAGAAATAGTTGGTCCACATAATTCATCACACCAAACAATGTAATATTCCCCTTCTAAAGGAATAACACGTGGATCATATTGATATAACGTATCTTCAAGTGGTTTATCATTTTCATCAACGAAGTGGATTCTTTCGCCAATTTCGATATTAATGCCATCTTTTGAGTGACCAACATATAAATGTGGGATATCGTCTAAATTATCCCCTCTAAACACTCCAATAAACTCACCATTAAAAGGAACAATCGCGCTATTAAATGCGCGAGCAATATCCTTATGTGGGTGACGCTTGATAATAGGATTATTAGAGTATCTCCAAATTGGTCCTTCAAAACCTTTTGGGCATTCCTCCCATGGCATATTTGGAATAGCCATTCCGTTAACTACTTTGCTCATAACTATATTAGTTCAATCTTTTGATTGAATCCCTTTCTATGAAATCACATCGGATAGTGAATTCTGAATATTGTGGTTTGTTTTCTTGTGTGAGCCTGATGATATATAAACCGATTTCATCCCCAATTTGTTCACGTGGAACGTTAAATGTGGATAAAGTTGGGGTAACATATTTTCCATCACTGATGTTATCAAATCCGATAATTGAGTAATCATCAGGGATATACTTGCCCATCTTGTTAATTACTTTGTAGGCGTTAAGTGCACAAATATCATTCGCGCAAACAATCGCCGTAATTTGAGGATTCTTGGTTAGAGTATCCTTCAACATTTTATTGTCGCTATATTGGAGGTCTGTGTTATCAAAGATAACTTCAAAACCCTTAACTCCTATTTTTAAGTTGTCATAGACACACGCTCTAAAGCCTTCATGTCTTTCTCTAAAGCTGAAAGCGTGCATATCACTACCATAGAAGCAAATATTTCTATGACCATAATCGATTAATATCTTGGTCGCTTCATATATAGAGGTGTAGTTTGAATATTTGATTTGAGTTACACCTGTAGAATGAATGTATTTTGGATCAACTTCAATAATTGGTTTATTGAACTTGCGAATCTCCTTGAAGATTGCGTCCGGGTTCTTGTGGAGAACCACGAACGCAATACAAGGATTGTCTTTTAATGAACGAACCTGGTCAAGATCGATGTTACCGCTATCGAAAACAAAGTATTCTAATTTAATAGATGCTCTATTAAGTGTGGCGTACATATTCTTAATAATTGGTTGCCAATAGTCTTCTTTCATTAAAATTGTCGAGGAGACAATAATAACGACAGAAGTTTTCTTATTGGTTTTACTTCTAAGTTTTTTAAAGTCGTAACCGAGTTCAACAGCTTTTTGCATGATGATGTTTCTTGTTTCATCACCAACGTTATATTTGCCTGCTAAAGCACGGCTTACTAAGCCTTTAGTAACCCCACATTCCTTAGCGATATCTTCTAATCTGACGGTTTTTGCCATAATTAAATATTCCTAATCTTTAAATTAGTTTCCCCATGGGCTGATAGAGCCATAAATTGAAATGTCATCTAATAATGGGTAAGCAGCTGCTGAACCAACAACTGTTGTAAGAGTGAAGCCATAATATGCAGTATTTGGTTTAAGAGTAACTGTATATTCTGTCCAATCACTATTCTTTGTGATAGTAACTTGTCTCATAACTGAAACACTATCAAGAGTGTGGTTGGTCTTATCAATTTTACTAACAGTAAAGACTCTAATCTTGAGACCGACATCAAGGTTTGTTGCACCTTTTGCCCAAATTGAGAATGTTGTTCCGTAGAATGCATCGCCATCACCAAAGAGGATAGCTCTATTTGTGTATCTCATAGCACCACCAGAGCTCTCTTTGAATTTGGCACATTTTCCGTCATTTCTACCATTAGTATCTAATTGGAGATAATCGTTAGAACCCATAAGTTTCCAGTTAGAATCACCAATTAAAGAAACAGCGTAATCATTACCGGTCTTATACCAGTCTGAATAGTAAGCAGCTCTTAATCCACTAACTTGTGTAAGGTCTTTGTGATTATTATCATAACCAACACCCATTTCAGTGTAGGATTCGAAATCATCAAATAATACGTATTCTTCTGCTACGAAGTTTCCAAAAGCGTTAGAAGCTGTTCCAGAAACTGTATCTAGTGCGAAGGATTTACCATTATTTGCGCCAACAAATGTTGCATCGAAATCAAAGCCTTGTGCTGTACAAACCATATGAAGTTTGCCTTCAACTACTGCATGAGTAACTGGAAGTTGGACTGCAGAACCATTTGATTTTAATTTGAATGATAATGTTCCAGTGCCATCGTTTGCAAATTTAGCGGTACCTTTAAAGGCATCACTTTCGATTGCGTAATTTTCGCCAACAACGATTGGAGTTTCTGTTTTAGATGTTGCACCAACGTTAGAAAGAACGACATCATCAAACCAAGAATAGCAATCTGAGTATTGTTGATCCTGTCCTCCTCTAACTCTTAATGAGAATTTAGAGAAGAATGGCATCATATCTGCTAATGATTTAATTGTGTAACCAGAAGCAGCGATCATTGGTTGAATTTGAGAGAATGGATATTTACCGTTGTTATATGCGATTTGCCAATTTGGATCATCTAAACTAACGGTGTATTTTGTCCATTCTTGTACGGTTGGTTCGACTAAGTAGGAAATATAAACGCCTGCTAAATCGATTGAGCCAACCATAATGTGGTCTGTAATTTCAAAAGTTAAACTTGCGGATGTGTTAACTCCACCTTTAACCATGAATGAGAATGTATCGTAAGACTTATCAAGATCTAAAGCAGTGGTATATTTATACCATTGACTGCTATGCCAGAAATGAAGTTTGACACAGTTTCCATCAGAAATGCCCTTATTTGTAGAGCCATCTAAGTTAATGGAAGCAGATGTATCTCCCCAATCTGTTGTAAAAGTCTTAATTGTGTATTTTTCTGCAAGATCTAAATCTGTTTCTGCTGTTCCGTCTTCAAGAGTGACGACATCATCAGCTTCTAAAGAAACGAGAATACCTTTCTTACCCGCATCGTCTTCTACATAATACTTATTTTCCTTATAACCAGGAGCAGCGCGCACGATATATAAGTCACTCTTGGTAACTGTGTAGCTAGTGCCCACTACTGCGGTATATTCGGTAGCATCAACAGTTTTAACTTCGATACCTTTACCGGCATATTCACCCCAAGTGATGTTTGCACCAGTTGAATCAACAGAAACTAAAGAAGTCTTCTTTGTTTCATAAGAGAATGTTTTAGCATCACTATCAGAGTGTTTGCTGTCGCCAGCGATTGCGGTGACTTTTACTTCATATGTTCCTTCTACCGACGAGAAGTAATATTGTGGAACCATCACTTCAACTGGAGCAGCGTTATTGACAACAACAGAGTACTTGCTAGCACCCTCGACTGCGGTCCAGTGAATAGCAGCATCGTCAGCGGTAATGTCTGACATTACTAGCTTTTCTTTAGCACCACCAGGTGTGCAACTTGAAAACACAAGTAAACATGACGTCAACAAAAGAAGTTTTTTGTTTTTCATATAAAATACCTCACCTTTATATTGTCATTATAAACCAGTTTCTTGGCATTTTATTAATAAACAAAATTAGATTTAAGTAAACAAGTGCATATGTTTATTAAATTGTTTACTACTTGTTTATTTTTAGTTTACTGAAAAAACACCCCTATATCTCATATTATTGAGACTTTTAGGAGTGTTATTTTCTTTTCAATTTTTTGAGCAATTAATCGTACAGATTATTTCCTTTATTTTCTTTAATTGCTTCTTTAGCGATCTTGTTAAGTTCCTCTAGTTCTTCTCTACTTACTGGAGGAGTAACTTCATCATATGTATATCCGCTTGGATTAAACTTAGAAATGTCTAATTCTTTTTTACCAGTTAAGAAGTAAACCCAAAGTAAACCAGTTACCGTTCTACCTCTTTCACTTAAGTGATATCCATCTCTATCTAATGTATCTCCATAGACTTCTCTAGCGAGTCTAATCGCTGTTCCACTAGGAATGATATATTTGATGCCACTTCTTTCTTTTACTTTTAAGTAAGCGTCATCAATATCTCTAGTCATTGCGTCTTGATCCATTGGATTAGAACCATATCTATCATGAGAAAAGCTTTTCGCGTAGCTCCATGTTTTATGTAGTAAATAAGTCGCATCAGAATATTTTCTAATTCCTTCCATTAACAAAGTTAATTCTGGGAAGAAAGTATCCGCGTCACAAGAATCACCACTTCTTTGTTGGAAAGTGATGTAATCCCATTTCATGTAGTTAAGTCCTTCAAAGATATCGCATTGGAAAGAAGCGACTCCATTGATATAGAAATCATATTCTTTTTCTTTAGTGTTGAAATTTTTCCAATGTCGAGAAATTGGACATCCTCCAATATAAAGAACACAGATATTGATATCTATTCCATTCGCCTTAGCGATATCATGGACATAGGTATGAACATCCACTGCGAACGAATTACCTACACATAAAATATTCATTTTAAATACTCCTCAACGCATTTAATGAGTGAACGATATTTATTATCGTTATCGCTTACAGACTTACCACATAAAGAGATATAAATCTTGAGTTTTGGTTCTGTTCCACTTGGACGGACCACTACTGAGTCTCCGTTCGCGAAAATCAACTTCAAAACATTAGATTTTGGTAAGCCTTCAATGCCTTTATCATAATCTTTGATTTCTTGGATTTTCACTCCATCTAGTTCGTTAACTTTATTTCTAAAGAACTCCATGATGTCATTCATCTTTTTAAATCCTTGAGCCCCTTCAAATTCATAGGAATTTAAGTAGTTACTGTAGTAACCGTATTTCTTATATAACTCGTTGAGTTTGTCTAATAAAGAGATTCCTTTGCTCTTATAATAAGCGAACATTTCAACGATTAAGAAAGATCCATTAACCGCATCTTTGTCTCTAACATAAGATCCACTTAAATAACCATAACTCTCTTCAAAACCGAGAATATAGGCGGTTTCTTGATGCTTTTTCTCTAAAAAGAGAATTTGTTCACCGATATATTTGAAACCAGTTAAAA
>CAMOSZ010000096.1:0-9933 GCA_946625285.1 uncultured Caryophanales bacterium
AGACTCTATTGACCATATGAAGAAGGGTGTAGGAATCATAAACACATCAAGAGGTGGCCTAATTGATGGAAAAGCTCTACTAGAAGGAATCAAAGAAAGAAAAGTTGGATTTGCCTGCTTAGATGTCTACGAAGAAGAAGGAGATATCTTCTATGAAGACAAATCAGGACACATTCTCGATGACGACACTTTAAGAAGCTTAATATCCATGCCAAATGTTATTATTACTTCTCACCAAGCATTCTTAACTAAAGAAGCACTTAATAACATCGCAGACACCACCACTCAAAATATCGTTAACTTCTACGATAAGAAAGTTAGTGAGAACGAAGTCTGTTATCACTGCTCTAATATTGAGAACTGCAAAAAGAAAAGAAACCTCAAATGTTTCTAAAGGTCTAGGCAACTAGACTTTTTTCTTTACATTCAAAATTAAGTTGCATACAATTTAATTAAAGGAGAAGATTTTTATGTCAGTTTACGAATTTAGTGTCAAAGACCAAAGAGGTAACCAAGTACCTCTAGAAAACTATCGAGGAAAAGTTTTATTAATTGTTAATACCGCGACAGGATGCGGCTTTACTCCTCAATATAAAGGTTTAGAAGAATTATATGAAAAATATAGGGAACAAGGATTAGAGATTCTTGATTTTCCATGCAACCAATTCTTCCGTCAAGCCCCAGGTAGCGATGAAGAAATTAATCAATTCTGTTCATTAAGATATAACACCCAATTCCCAAGATTTAAAAAGGTTGAAGTTATCGGAGATAAAGCAGAACCATTATTCATTTATTTATCATCTCAAAACAAAGAACATAAATATAAGAAAGTAAAATGGAACTTCACCAAATTCTTAGTGGATCGTGAAGGCAATGTTATCGCTAGATTTGAACCAAAAGACAAACCAGAAAAATTTGAACAAGCAATTGTTGACGCTCTTAAATAAAAATGGATAAATACGGAGACGAAGTCTTAAAACTCTCTAATCAGATTTGTTTTCCTTTATATGCTTCTGGAAAAGAAATTGTTAGGAAATATCAACCATACTTAGAGAAATTAGACTTAACATATACTCAATATATTGTCTTAATGGTTTTGTGGGAAAGAGATCATTTAAGCGTGAAAGAGATAGGCGCTAAGTTATATCTTGATAGCGGTACTCTTACTCCTCTTATAAATAAGCTCATCACAAAAGGATTTGTTCAAAAAGAAAAATCTCCGGATGATGAAAGAGAGCTTATAATATCTTTAACTAGCGATGGAATTAAGCTAAAAGAAAAAGCAAAAGAAATCCCACCACTAATTGCAAAAAAAGTAAAACTAACTCAAAAAGAAGCAAAAACCTTATATACGCTTCTATATAAACTTTTGGATGGTTTTGAAAATGAATAGAGAAAAGAAAATTATTCAGACTAGTGTTGTTGGAATTATCGGAAATGTCCTTTTAGTAACTGCTAAAGCTATTATCGGATTAATTGCTGGATCTATTTCCATCATTTTAGATGCGATTAATAACTTAACTGATACATTAAGTAGTATCGTTACTATTATCGGCACTAAGTTATCCACTAAAAAGCCAGATAAGAAACATCCATATGGACATGGAAGAATTGAATATCTCACCTCTTTAGCGGTTTCTATCATTATTCTTGTTGCGGGTGGAAGCGCGATTTATCAATCTATTAATTCCTTAATTAAAGGAGATACTGCTGAATATTCAGATATTTCCTTTATCATCATCTCTTTAGCAATCTTAGTAAAAGTCGGATTAGGACTTTATTTTAGAAAAGTTGCGAAAAAAGTTAATAGTGACGCGCTTAAAGGAAGCGGCACTGACGCTTTATTTGATTCACTACTATCACTAGCAACTTTAATTGGTGCTTTAGTCGCTAGATTTACTGGAGTATTCATCGAAGGATACTTAGGTATCCTTATCGGTTTATTCATTATTAAAACAGGTATAGAGATATTAAGAGATGCAGTTAGTTCAATTATTGGAGAAAGAGCGAGCAATGAATTCGCCATTGCTATTAAGCAAACTGTTAATTCTTTCCCAGAAGTAATCGGTTCTTATGATTTAATTCTTAATAACTATGGACATAACCGTTCTATCGGATCAATTCATATTGAAGTAGATGATTCTTTAACCGCAAAAGAGATTCATCCTCTTACTAGAAAAATCGCTCAAGAAGTCTATCTTAAATTTGGAGTTATTCTCACCGTGGGAATATATGCTTCTAACACTAGTAATCCTGAGATTAGAGAAATTAGAAAAGATGTATATGAATTATTAAAGATATATCCAAACATTAAACAAATACATGGCTTCTATGTTGATGAACAGTTAAAAACAATTAGCTTTGATATTCTTATCAGCTTTGATGAAGAAAAGCCTGATGAATTAAGAAAGCAAATTATTAGTGATATCAAAACCAAACATCCTAATTATGAATATTATGTCGTTATAGATAACGACTTCTCAGAATAACAAAAAAGAGAACACCATCGCGTGTTCTCTTATTTTTTTATTTCTCAGTATTATTTGACTTCAGTTGCTTCAGCATCGACAACATTGTTGTCTTTTGCTAAACGGGCTGCTCTTCTTTGAGCTTTCTCATAATCTCTATCGCTAGATTTCGCGTTGATTAATAAGATAACAACACTAACGACAACTGCGACTGCGATAATGATAAAACCTTGATATAAGAATCCTAATGAACCAAGTGATTCATTGGCCTTATATAAAGCATCTTTGAATGTTAAGAATTCGACGACAACTCCAAGGACAACATATGTTAATCCCCATAAACCTAATAAGGTCAAAATGGAATATGCGACGATTTCAAAAATAGAAAGGGGTAATTTTTTCTTCATAATAATACCTACTGTTTTAATTTAACAAATTAAGCTTGTGGTCCGCCTTGTTGTTTACGAATATCCGCAAGCATTTCTTGAAGTGCTTTATTGAATAATTCTTGCCATTGTGGTCCACTCTTTTGGACTAAAGCGTTAACTCCATCAAGTGCTTCTTTGAATAAATCAGGGAAGTTCTTGTTGTCACGACGATCTCTTCTACCTTCAGACATTTCAACAACTTGTAAGCATTTATCTAATGCATCAAGTGTTTCATTGTCTGTGCAGTGATTATGTTGTCTAACCAGTCTAAGTAATTCAGAGTATTTTGCTAATTCGTTTTGAACGATGAAGTTTGATTGTGGAGTTGGTTTACCACCAGCTTCACCCATAACTTTTTGGAATTCAAAGAATGATTTTTGGAAATCTTGCATAACAAGAAGGAATACGAATAAACGATAGTGACGATCATCAACCGCCATTAAGTTTTCGATAACTGCTTCGTTTTCGTTTTGTTTTCTTGCTAAGTTAACGTGGAAATAGATGATGTCTCTAAGTGGTTCCATTAATCTAAGAACATAGTCATAGATTTTTAAGTGTTGGGAATGATCCACTCTAATTTTTCCATCGCTAGTTTTCACTAAGATTGTGGAATTATCGCCATATAATTCGCTGAGCATTTCGTTGTATCTTGTTAAAAATTCTTCGAATTTGTCTTTGTTAGCGTCTAAGAATTTGCCAAGTGGTGTTTCAACTTCAAGTCCTTTGGTGAGAACTGTTTTTCTTTGCTCATAAATTTTGGCATCGTGTTCACGTGGTAAAACATACTCAAGAGTGTCTCTTAAGTGAGTAGCAACGTGGATAATGTCGAAATTGTATTGATTAATATTTTTCATGATAATAAGCCCTCCTTCAATACATTTAGGGAAGAATAACTTCACACTCGGATAGCTTTTTCCAAAAATGACGGGCTTTTTCTATTATACACAAGTAATTCCTTTTGTCATAAAAATATTTTATGAATAAAAGAAAAGGCACCTAGACTTTTCTAGATGCCTTGAAGATAAATAATCCTAATTATTTAATTGGATTCTCCGCTTGGATGACTCCATATCCACCATCATTACGAACATAGACAGTAGAAATTCTATCGTCTTCTTCATCTAAATACATGAAGAATGCATGTCCGAGAGCTTCCATTCTAGTGATAGCTTCTTCGATAGACATTGGTTCCAAATAATATGATTTCGCTCTAACAACGACATCATCCTCTTCTTCTCTTTCTTCGGCCTCAATTTGATCAAAGTCAATAGCCTTTCCTAATGAGAGTCGGTTGTTACTACGATCCATTCTTGTTTTGATTCTACGCATTTGATCTTCAAGTTTATCAACTGCGAGATCGATAGCGGCGTAAAGGTCTTCGTTCTCAACTTCTGCTCTTAATGGCATAGAAGGTAAGAATACTGTTACCTCAACCTTTTGGACGGTTTTGTGTGCGCTGACTACGCAACGACATTCAACATCTTCTTTGATAAGAAAATACTTGTCCATCCTTGCAAGCTTGTTTTGAAGAGCATTCGAAATGCCATCGGTCACTTCGATGTTCTTGCCAATGATTTGGTATTTCATGATATATAGTCTCCTTTCCAAATTCCTGAAATAGGATCACACTTTCATTATAAACTAATTTGGCATGCAAATTTAATAATAATTAGTAAATTTCTTATATGAAAAAAGCACTTTTGGAAGTGCCTTTATTCTTTAGTGAGAAGTAATCTAATTTCTTTTACTTTATCCGTCTTTTCCCAAGGTAGTTTAACATCAGGTCTACCGAAGTGACCATAGTTAGAAATGGCTTGGTATTTAAATGATGGCTTCTTTAATGAGAAGTTTTTAATAATCATTCCAGGACGGCAATCGAATACTTGATTAATAATCTCTAAAATTCTTTCATTAGGAATCTTATTAGTTCCAAATGTTTCAACCGCGATTGATAATGGATGATTTACTCCAATTGCATAGGCAAGTTGAACTTCACATCTATCTGCTACTCCGGCGGCCACTAAGTTTTTAGCGATATATCTTGCCATATATGCACCACTTCTATCGACTTTTGAAGGATCTTTTCCTGAAAAAGCTCCTCCTCCGTGATGAGCGCTTCCGCCATAAGTATCAACGATAATCTTTCTTCCTGTTAATCCTGTATCTCCAGCAGGTCCACCTAAAACAAATCTTCCTGTAGGGTTAATTAAATATTCAAAATCTTCATTAAACCCGAAGCTTCTTGCGACCTTCACCATGATTTCTTCATGAATGTATTTTTTAAATTCATCAAGGTTCACATCTGGGTCATGTTGCACTGACATTAAGATGTTATCAATTCTTAAGTGATTTGGATCAGTGTAATCAATAGTCACTTGAGATTTCATATCTGGTCTAGCACCTTTAAAAATACCTGCGTGTCTTTGTTCACTAGCTTCTCTAACTAACTTATGAGCGAAGACAATTGGAAGAGGCATAAGACCTTTGGTCTCATTAGTCGCATAGCCAAACATCATCCCTTGATCACCTGCACCTAAATCTTCTGGTCGAGTTTGACTAACTCCCATATTGATATCACTAGATTGTTGTTTGATTTTATCAACAATTTTAATCTTATGATAATCGCATCCATATTCCGCTTTGTCATAGCCAATGCCTTTAAGAACTTTCTTCACAGTTCTTTTAACATTGATTGGTTTAGAACATGTGATTTCTCCACCGACTAAAATGTAGTCGGTTGTTGCAAAGCATTCACACGCAACATGGGCGTTTTCATCCACTTTTAAACACGCATCTAAAACTGCGTCACTAATTTGGTCACAGACTTTGTCTGGATGGCCTTCACTAACTGATTCTGAAGTAAATAATATTTTCTCTTTCATGTCGTTTTTCTCCTATAAAAAACTTCCCCCAGAAATGGGAGAAGTTAAATAGTCTTCTCATCTTATCGTTCAGAGTTCTGGGGCTCTGCTAAGGAAGAGCACTTACTCATTACTGAGAGTTGCTACTGTGTTCTTTCATCCTTCCTACACAGTTCTTGATAAGCATTAATATCTTATATAAATATAATTAGCGATTCAAGTATTGTTTAATTGCTTTTGCTAATTGATCTGGACAGCTTGTTCCGTTACGGCATTGAATGCCTTCTAATCGATTCATTGCTTCTTCGAGTTTCATTCCTTTTAGAAGCGCTGCTAATCCTTGGGTATTTCCACGGCATCCACGAATAATTCTCACTTCTTGAATGATTCCATCTTCGTGGTCGATAAACATCTCAACCGAACAAGTACCTTGTGGATAATAATGAATTGTTTCCATTATTTAACGATTCTTCCGTAAACTGTTCCAGCGCATCCAGCAGCATTGCTTTCATCAGTGTCGATATGCATTGCTAATGCAAAGTCATCTCTAACTCTTACAACAACATCACCGAAGATTAAGCTTCTTTCTGGGCAATTAACTTCAACTTTAACGATTTCGCCATTCTTAACACCAAATTCCTCAGCATCTTTTGGTGTCATATGGATATGTCTTTTAGCAACAATACATCCTTCAGAGAGTTCGATTTCTCCAGCAGGACCAACTAATTTGATTGGTGCACTACCAGCGGTATCTCCACTTTCTCTAATAACTGCAGGAACACCTAATGTTCTAGCGTCTGTTGCACTAACTTCAACTTGAGCACTCTTTCTAAAAGGCCCAAGGATTGAAACGTTATTGATGGTCTTTTTTGGTCCGACGATATCAAGTCTAGAGAAAGAGACGAATTGGCCTGGTTGGCTAAGAGGTGCTCTTACTTCTAATTTTGCATCTGCACCAAATAAGATTTTGAATTGTTCTTCATTGACATGGATATGTCTTGCGCTTGTTTCTACTAATATTTCTTTCATTTTTGTTTTACCTCTTCACGCGATTGATATTTTAACAAATATGTTAACAAAAATCATTATACTCTTGTGTTTTATTTAATTTTTTCATAGAATAATCAAGCGACTTGGAAATGCGCAGGTGGCGGAACTGGTAGACGCGTACGTTTGAGGGGCGTATATCGCAAGATGTGTGAGTTCGATTCTCATCCCGCGCACCAATCGACAATTACCATTGATTATTCAATGGTTTTTTTGTGGAAAAAGACAACAAAAAAAGAGCCTTAATAGGCTCTTAATTATAATCGTGTTGTTTATTTCTTAGAGACAAAGTCTACAACTGCTGGGCAAACAGCAACTGCACCGCTGACAATATAAAGAATTCCAGCGATAACATATCCACCGCTAAGAGCCCAACCATCATAAGAGTTGTAACCGTTATTACCCATGAAGCTTGGAACGGTAAAGAATAAAACGATACCTGCGGTGAGTAATAATAGAACTGCACATAAGTTAACTAAACCAGCAACTTTTGCAACCATCTTAATTTTAAGAAGTGGTAAGACTAATCCAGCAACTAAAGCGATTAAGGCAACAAGTGAGAAAATCCAAGACACTAAAGCAGCGCCTGATGCTTTTCCTTCAAATGTTCCACTAAAGGCAATACCAATTGTAACTTTTGCAGGACCATTACCAAACAAAACTGCACCTGCACTGTACCAGTTACCGGATGGATCATCTTTTCCAACAATACCATGGCAAGCGATTAAAAGAATAAAACCTACTAACGCGATGGCAGCAGAAATAATCCCTGAAAATTTTAAGAATTTTTTCATATGAAATTCTCCTTTCGGTTAAATTATATAATAAAAAGGAAAACAGAAATAAAAATAAAAGAGGCAACTTTTATAAGCTGTCTCTCTTTTAATGTCAATTAAAACTTTGAAGTATCAAATTCTTTAAGAACCTTAAGAAGAGGCTTGATGTTCTTTTTAACATTACCATCTTCAAATGGGTTTCTTAAGTGAACTTTTTCAAGTAATCCAGTAAATGGAAGAGTTCCACCTAACTTACAGAGCTTAACGTATTTCTTCCATGCTTTTTCATGGTTCTTAAGATCTTCCGCTAAAAATTGGAAGGCCACCACTTGAGCAAGAGTGTAATCGATGTAATAGAATGGGGAACCGAAGACATGTGATTGTCTCATCCACCATGTACCTCTAGCAAGATTTGGACAAAAGTCATATTTCTTGTGTGGTAAGTTAGCTTGTTCAATCTCTAAATATTTAGCGCATCTTTCTGCATGTGTGGCATTTGGATGTTCATATACCCAGTGTTGGAATTCATCGATGGTAATACCATAAGGTAAGAATTCAATCGCATCCGCTAAATGGGCATATCTATATTTTTCAGCATCCTTACCAAAGAAGTTTTCCATATATGGCCAGGAGAAGAATTCCATACTCATAGAGTGGATTTCACAACTCTCTAGAGTTGGGTTTTGATACTCTGGGACTTTAATTGGACTACTTAAGTAAGCTTGGAAAGCGTGTCCACCTTCGTGGCAGAGAACATTAACGTCTCCGTCAGTGCCATTGAAGTTAGAGAAGATGAATGGAGCTTTGTATCTTGGGAAATAAGTACAATATCCTCCAGGTGCTTTACCTGCTCTAGCATCTAAGTCAAGTAAGTGATTATCAATCATGAAATTGATGAATGTATTACTTTCTGGTGACATCTTTTCATACATATCTTTAGCGATTGCGGTAAGTTTAACACTATCACCGACTGGTCTTGGATTGCCACTTAAGAATTTAAGGTTGTAGTCAAATGCTTGTGGGTTTTTTATTCCTAAAGATTTAATTTGTTTCTTTAAGAGTTTTTGAGCTACTGGAACAACTGATTCTTTAATTTGTTCACGGTATCCTTTGACCATTTTTGCGTCGTAATCAGTTCTACCTAAACGGATATAACCGAGTTCGACAAAGTTTTTAAATCCGAGTTTCTTAGCAATAGAATCACGGATGTGAACTAACTTATCATAAATATCACCGATTTCTGCTTCGTGTTCACCAAGCCATTTATCCATAGCGACAGACGCTTCTTTTCTTGTTTCTCTATCAGTGTCTACGGTGAATTTACCTAATTGAGACAAGTTATATGTTCCGCCTCTAAATTCAATTTGAGCACCACCCATGATTTCATCATATTTAGAAGATAATTTATTCTCTTCAATTAATTCTGGGATGATTTTTGGATCAAACGCTTTTTGGTCTTGTTCATACTTTTGGAATAAGTATTTGCCGTAAATCTTTTCTAAGTCTTTTCTATATTTTGCTTTTAGCAAGATTTTCTCAAATCTCGAACTATAATCAGAGATAACTGGTGAGAGCTCATCAATTTTATCTTGAGCGTTCTTATAAACTTTAGAACGTGTATCTAAGGAGTATCTAACTTGGATAACTCCGATATCAGTGCCTAAGTCTTCACTATATTTGTTCCAATGCTTGACAGCGACTTTAGCGGTATTTGCACTTCCGCATTCTTCGAGTTCATTTATCAATGATTCAAGCTTGGCTGTTACTTTCTTTTCGTTAGGAATATGTAATGGATATTCTTCAAATTTTAAGTTTTTATCTTTCATAAAAGAGTGCCTCCTATCGCACTTGATAATTCTATTGGTTAGCAATGAATAATTCAAGTTAGATGATAAGATAAATAAAAATATTTTTATTAGTTCACATGTTGAGTATAATAGTCACGTAGCAAAGAAAGGAAATAACTATGCACAAATTAGTATTAATTAGACACGGTGAATCAGAGTGGAATAAACTCAACTTATTTACTGGTTGGACTGATGTTGAACTCAGTGAAAAGGGTGTTGAAGAAGCTCATAGAGCAGGAAGAACATTAAAAGAAAAAGGATATGACTTCGATGTCGTCCATACTTCCTTGCTTAAAAGAGCCATTCACACAATGAACAACGTCTTATTCGAATTAGACAGAGAATGGTTACCAATCTACAAATCCTGGAGATTAAATGAACGTCACTATGGTGCTCTTCAAGGTTTAAACAAAGCAGAAACCGCTGCTAAATACGGTGAAGAACAAGTCAAAATCTGGAGAAGATCTTATGATTGCCCACCTCCAGCGCTTGACAAAGATGATCCA
>CAMOSZ010000097.1:0-4536 GCA_946625285.1 uncultured Caryophanales bacterium
ACTCCTCCAAGAATCAAAAGAGATTCAATTGATTTCTCTAAAGCACAAGTGGAACCTGGTACCCCAGGTCATTTAGCGTTCTCTTTCATGACAAAGGAATTTATTCCTTTAGAAGAACAAGAACTCTGCTATCTTATTTATACAAATAAAACTACTCACGATATCATTCGTGAGCATTTAGACGAAACAGCATTATATTCTGGTAACATCGTTGGAGTTGGACCAAGGTATTGTCCATCTATCGAATCTAAGATTATGACTTTCAAAGATAAAGAAAGACATCAATTATTCTTAGAACCAGAAAGTAGATACACTGATTCCATTTATTTGCAAGGATTCTCTACCTCTATGAGTGAAGAAGTCCAAGAATTAATGGTGAGATCATTACCAGGATTTGAAAATGCAGTGTTCCTTAAATACGCATACGCGATTGAATACGATGCGATTAAGACTGAAGAATATAAACCAACTCTCGAATTAAAGAAGTGGCCAGGATTATATATCGCTGGACAGATTTGCGGTACTTCAGGATATGAAGAAGCAGCAGGCCTTGGTTTATTAGCAGGAATTAATGCTTCCTTGAAGATTCAAGGAAAAGAACCTCTCATCTTAAGAAGAGACCAATCTTATATTGGAGTTATGATTGATGACTTAGTGACCAAAGGCACTGAAGAACCATATCGACTTCTTTCTTCAAGAGCGGAATATCGTTTATTGCTTCGTCACGATAACGCAGATTTGCGATTAACAGAGATTGGTAGAAAAATTGGTCTTATTGATGACGAGAGATATGAGTACTTCCAAAATAAAAAGAAAAACATTGAAGAAGTAACAAAAATCTTAGAATCTACATATTTAGGAAAACGCCCAGAAATTGAAAAATACGTGGTTTCTTTAGGGTTTAATGAACTAAAAGGTGGCATATTAGCATCTGAACTTTTAAAACGTCCAGGAGTGAAATACACTGAGATTAGCAAGTTTATTCCTGAACTCTCAAAATATGATTTAGATGAACAAACTATTGAAGAGATTGAAATCATTGAAAAATATGAAGGCTATATTGTTAAACAAAAAAGGGATATGATGAATTCCATTAAACTTGAAGAACTCAAAATCCCTAGCGATGTAGATTATTCTAATATGAATGGACTTCGTTTAGAAGCTCGTGAAAAATTAAATAAAGTAAGACCACTTACTGTTGGACAAGCTTCTCGAGTTAGTGGAGTTAATCCAAGTGACGTCAGCATGTTAATATTAAATATTAAAAAGATTCTTAATAACCATGAATAAAGAAAACTTAAGACTAAAGCTTGAAGCCTTTGGAGTTTCTAATAAGTTAGAAGAACTCGAAGAACTTCAAAAAGACACTTTAGCCACCAACGAAAAATTTAATCTCACTGCGATTAAAGATGAGGAGAAGTTTAGAGAATTAATGATTCTTGATAGCTTATATCCTTTATCTCTAGTCGATTTTTCTAATAAAAAGATTATTGATGTTGGTACAGGAGCAGGCTATCCAGGCCTCCCTTTAGCGATATGTTCTACTGGTAAATTTACCTTATTAGATTCCACTAAAAAGAAAGTTGATCATATCAACGAATATGTAAAAACAAGGGGTTTCTTGAATGTTTCTGCTATAAACGCTAGAGCGGAAGAATACGCTAGAAGTCATAGAGAAAGTTATGATATTGCCATTGCTAGAGCGGTCGCTTCTTTAAATGTTTTATTAGAACTTTGTCTTCCACTAGTGAAAGTTGATGGCTACTTTATCGCTATGAAAGGCGCTAAAGGATTTGAAGAAATCGAAGAAGCTAAAAACGCATTAAAAGAATTAGATTCTGAAATCGTTGAAATTATGGAAGTTAATCTCCCGGAAAGTGGAGAGAAAAGAATTCTAATTCTTATCCAAAAGAAAAAGAAAACAAAATCTCGTTATCCACGAGAATATAAAGATATTTCAAATAAACCTCTTTAATTATTTCAAAGAAATATATACAATAAAGATACTTCAGGGCAGCGAATTAACGCGACCGGCGGTAAACCCCGCGAGCACAGTAGTGCAGGAACTTGTGAAATTCAAGTGGCGACAGTAAAGTCTGGATGAAAGAAGTTACAACAACTTTTTTACTTATTATAGCCCCTGAAGTAGAGGGCTATTTTTTATGAATTCTGATGAATTAAAAAACTTTATGGGGTGGTTCAAATGGGTAATGATGGGATTATTAATCCTCATCGTTATTGGTTTATTCATCCTTTCTTATTTCAACTATAAGAAGAAAAAGATTAATCCAGTTAAGTTTATTACTGTGACTGGTATATTTGGAGCTTTAGCGGTCATTTTATATGTCGTAATTCCAGATTTTGGTTTAGGTTTTACACCTCCATGGCTCAAAGTCCATTTAGATGAAATTCCAATGTTTTTAGCGGGATACATGTATGGACCAATTGCTGCCTTAATGGTGGACTTAATTAAGACATTAGTAAAATTACCAATGTCATCTACTGCCTGTGTTGGAGAAATTGGAGACTTTATTTTCTCCTTAGTCTTTGTTTTACCAGCAGTGCTTATCTATGAAAGAAAGAGAAAACTATCTTCCGTTTTTATCGGATTTGGAGTTTCTACAGTCGCTCAAATCATCTTCGCGATGTTAACGAATGTCTACTTTATGATTCCGTTCTATTCCATGCTTTATGGTTTACCTGAATCAGTGCTTGAAGGAATGTGCACGAAGATTATTCCAACTGTTCAAGGCGAAAACTGGAAATGGTTATACGCTTCAATTATGGTCGCTCCAATGAACGCGATAAAAGATTCGATTGTTATCGTGGTGGTCTTACTTCTCTATAAGAGACTTCATATTCTTATTAATAGAATTGGTTCTCAGACTGTTAAGCAAGAACCAAAAGAAGAAGTAACTAACGAATAAAAAAGAGCACAAAAAAACCGGGTGAATAATCATGATCCGGTTTTTCTTATATCATTACTCTTCGACAGAGATTGCACCAACTGGGCAGACACTAACGGCTTCTTCTTCGCCTTCGCCAGTAACGACTTCTGCTAAACCGGAATCACCGATTGTGAAGTCATCTGGGTATGTTCCTGCGCAACATCCGCAACCAATGCATAAGCTTTGATCGACTTTGACTCTTTTCTTAGCCATCGATATTTACCTCCTGGGGTTGCTGTAATTATACAATATAAATATCCGTTTTGCTAAACAATAATAAATTAAATACAATATTAGGGTATGAATATCGCACTTATCGTCTTCGCCGGAAAAGGAGTGAGAATGAACTCTCCTATCCCTAAACAATTCATTAAAATTCATAACAAAGATTTAGTCGTTTATACGATTGAAAAATTTGAAAAATGCGACTCAATTGATGAGATTATTTTAGTGACTCATAAAGACTATGTTGACTATGTCAAAGATATGGTTATTAAATACAATTTTAGTAAGGTTAGACACATCGTTGAAGGTGGAGAAACTAGACAAGACTCAGTGAGGCTTGGATTAGAAAGAACATCTTATTCAAAAGAGGATAAAATTCTCATCCATGATGGAGATCGTCCGCTTGTCGATTCCGTAATTATTAAAAATAACATCGACGCTTTAGATGAGTATGATGCGGTTAGCACTTTCATCTATCATAAAGACGCTTTAAGTGTTGTTTCTAATCTTGGAAGAGTAAAGAAACTTGGGGATTTAGATGTTGATATTCAAACCCCTCAATCTTTTAGATATGGGGTGATAAAAAAATATCATGAGATGAAAAAAGGCATTAAAGTATCTGATGATATTTCGTTATTAGAAAATGATTGCGATATTTGCTATATTTCCGGTAGTCCATTTAACTATAAAGTGACAACGGATATTGATTTAGAAGTGATTAAAGGTATAATTTAAGACCTATGCTACACAGATTTATTGAGAACATTAGAAAACATTTAAAAACATATGTAATCACATTGGTGGTTTCTGTTGTTGTTGGTTTAGCAATCTTTTTCCTTTACTACTTTCTAAAAGGTCAAGATATGCTTGCTTTACTCGATGGTACAGGAGTAGCAGGAGTAGCTCTACTTGGAGCTGGCTTACTTTGTTTAGTGGCTCGACTTGGTGCTTTTGATACGATGAGTTATGGTTTTAGGCAAATGTTTAGTTCTATGTTCTCTAAAGAGGCTAACCAATATAACAATATGGCGGATTATAAAGAAGATCGTCGAATTAAAAGAGAAAGCGCATCTTACTATTATATAGTAATGATGGCGGTGTCTGCTTTATTTTTTATCGCCTTCATCGCTTTAGAAATATATAGATCCACGCTTCGTTAATTTAATAAAATTTATTAAAACATTCATAGAGGATTCTCGCTTGAGGTCCTCTATTTTTTCAAAAAAAATTTGATTTTATTCCCGCGACTATTATATAGTTATACACAAACATATATTTACGTGCTTATATGCACGGGAAAGGAAGGTAATCTTATGTTAAAAGTTACAATGCTAGCAACCCTTATCGCTGGTATCGCAATGGG
>CAMOSZ010000098.1:0-28572 GCA_946625285.1 uncultured Caryophanales bacterium
GACGGATTTTTTACGTCTTAACTCAAAGAGTTGTTCTTTAAGCGAGTAGAGCTTTTCTTTGAGCTCGCTTGTTGACATTTCACGGACTTCACTAATTTTCATAGCTCTTGCTCTCCTTTCGAGACAACTTTACATTTGATTGGGAGTTTATAAGCTGCAAGTCTGAGTGCTTCTCTAGCGACTTCAGGAGCAACTCCTCCGATTTCAAACATAACTCTGCCTTCTTGTACGACTGCGACCCAATCCTCTGGGGAACCTTTACCAGATCCCATACGGACTTCAGCAGGTTTCTTTGTTTTTGCTAAGTGAGGGAAAATTCTAATCCAAATTTGTCCACCACGTTTTGTGTATCTACTTAAGACAACACGAGCAGCCTCGATTTGTCTGGTTGTAATCCAAGCACCTTCAAGAGCTTGTAAGCCAAATTCACCAAAGCTAACTTCTGTTCCGCCTTTTGAGTGTCCTTCATACTTTAAGATATGTGGACGGCGATATTTAACACGGTTAGGTTGTAACATATGGCTTATTCTCCTTTCTCTTTCTTTTCGAGTTCTGGGCGGATTTCTCCACGACAGATCCAGACCTTAACGCCTAAGCGACCATATTGAGTGGCAGCTTCTGCGTGAGCGTAGTCGATATCACTACGTAAGGTATGTAGAGGAATAATTCCTTCTTTATAGCCTTCAGCACGAGCGATATCAGCGCCACCAAGACGGCCACCGACAACGGTACGGCATCCTTTAGCGCCAGCTTTTCTAACTCTTTGAATAGCTTTCTTTTGAACGGTTCTAAAGCTTGCTCTTTCTTCGAGTTGTTTGGCGATAGAAGCAGCAACGATGTTAGCATCTAAGTCAGGATTCTTAACTTCGATAACGTCAACTCTTAAGTTAGCGTTGCCTGTTAATTTGACTAAGGCTTCTTTGACGACGAGGATGTTTTTGCCATCTGTACCGATAACAACACCTGGACGTGCAACGAATAATTTAACAACTAATGTGTTGCCTTTATCGCTTTTGGTTCTTTCAATTTCAACGTGAGATAATAAAGCTTCTTTTAATGAACCTTCGAGATATTTACGAATTTTGATGTCTTCGTTTAAGTAAACAGGGAATTCTTTGTCTGTAGCGTACCAACGAGAATTCCATTCTCTGTTGACACCGACACGCATTCCTACTGGATTAACCTTGTGACCCATTGTATCAATCTCCTTATCTCATCTTAACAACCACGGTGATGTGGCAGTTTCTTTTAACTAAGCCAGAAGCGGAACCTTTCGCTCTTGGTAAGTATCTTCTCATTTTTAAGCCGTCGTTAGCATAGATTTCAGCGACATATAATCTATCTTCATCAAAACCGAAGTTGTTGATAGCGTTAGCAGCAGCGGACTTAATTACTTTACTAACTGGTTCGCTTGCAGCGCGATTAATGTTTCTTAATAAACCTAATGCGACTTTGACGTCTTTACCCCTGACTTGATCAATAACAAGTCTTGCTTTTCTAGGAGTAACTCTCACGTTATAAGCAATTGCTCTAGCTTCTGTTGGGGTTGGTTTTTCTTTTTTAGGTGCTTCGACTTTCTTTTCTTCTTTTTTCGCAGCAACCTTTTTAGTAGTTGTTTTCTTAGGAGCTTCAGCTTTTGGGGCTTCTTCTTTAACTTCTGCTACAGGAGCTTCAGCTTTGACTGCCTTCTTGGTAGTTTTCTTTGTTTCTGCCATTGTTAGCTATCCTCCTATTATTTACCAGCCGCGGCTGCTTTATCTTCAGCAGTGTGGCCTGTGTGACCGGTGTATTTTCTTGTTGGAGCAAATTCACCGAGTTTATGTCCGACCATATCGTCTGTGACGTACACAGAGATGTGTTCTCTTCCGTTATAGACCGCGAATGTGTGGCCAACGAAAGATGGATAAATTGTTGAACGGCGGGACCAAGTCTTAATGACTTCTTTTTTGCCAGAAGCGTTTAAAGCTTCGACTTTTTTCATTAAATGGTCATCAACGAATGCGCCTTTTTTCAAACTTCTTGCCATTGTTCGTTCCTCCTATTTCGCGTTACGTCTACGGATGATTAATTTGGTAGACTTTTTCTTGTTGTTTCTGGTCTTAACACCCATTGCACGTTTACCCCAAGGAGTTCTTGGTGCATCACGTCCAACTGGACATTTACCTTCACCACCACCATGTGGGTGGTCATTTGGGTTCATGACAGAACCTCTAACTGTTGGTCTAACACCGTACCAACGGTTCTTACCAGCTTTACCGAAATTGATTAAGTTCCAATCTTCATTACCGACTGTACCAATTGTGGCACGGCATTCAGCGAGAACTTTTCTCATTTCGCCACTTGCTAAACGAAGCATAACGTATTTACCTTCGCTACCAAGTACTTGTGCAGCAGCACCTGCTGCTCTACATAATTGTCCGCCCTTACCTGGAACTAATTCCACGTTATGGACGAATGTACCTTCAGGAATACTCTTGAGGGCCATCGCGTTACCTACTTTAATATCGCACGCAACGCCTGATATGATTTTATCCCCAACTTTGAGATCTTTTGGTGCGAGAATGTATCTCTTTTCACCATCTGCGTAAGCGACTAAGCAAATGTTAGCGTTACGGTTTGGATCGTACTCAACAGTCTTTACAACAGCAGGGATATTGTCCTTATTACGTTTGAAGTCAACTAAACGGTATTTTCTCTTGTGACCTCCACCAATGTGACGGCAGGTGATAACACCTTGGTTATTTCTTCCGCCGGACTTTGATAAAGTGACTAATAAACTTTTTTCAGGAGTGCTGGTTGTAATTTCTTCGAATGTCGAGTTTGTCATGTTACGTCTACTTGCAGAAGTAGGCTTGTAAGTTCTGATTGACATTACTTTTTCCTCCTATAATTTAAGAATAACGAACTAAATTATTCTTTGAATAAGTCGATTGCTTCGCCTTCTTTAATGGTGACAATCGCTTTCTTGTAACCTTGGATCTTGCCTTGATAACGAGTTCCACGGGTTGTTGCTTTTTCGTGAACGTTCACGATTCTGACATCAACAACTTTCACTTGGAAGATTCTTTCAAATGCAAGTTTGATTTCAGTTTTGTTACTTGTTGCAGCAACTTTGACTGTGACTTTGTTTTCGTTTTGCATTTTAGCCATGGACTTTTCAGTGATGACTGGCTTAACGATAACGGAGAAGTCTTTTTCAGTAGCTTTTGGGAAGCCTGCTTTTGCTGGTGCTTCGACTTTTTTCTTGGCTGCCATATTACTTCAATGCCTCCTCAACTTCTTTAACAGCGGCTTCACTCATGACGAGTTTGTCAGCGTTTAATAAGTCATAAACGGAGACATTGTCAGTTGTGACCACTTTTGCGTAAGCGACGTTACGGACGCTTGCGAATAAGTTTTCATCAATTTCGTTAACGACAACGAGTGTCTTAACTTCGCATTTGATAGCCTTTAACATCTTGACGAATTCCTTAGTTTTCTTATCGGCGAATTTGATTTCATCGATGACCACTAAGTCTTTTGGAGTCTTGAGTGATAAAGCGCTTTTAACTGCTAATTGATGTTCTTTCTTGTTTTGGCTAATGGTGAAGTTTTGGTTTCCAACTGGTCCAAAGACTGTTCCACCACCAACCCAGATTGGGGATCTGGAGCTACCTGCACGGGCTCTACCAGTTCCTTTTTGTCTCCATGGTTTCTTACCGCCACCGGAGACTTCATGTCTAACCTTAGTTTTAGCTGTGGCTTGACGTGAATTTGCTTGTTCTACTTGGACAGCGTTGAACATTGCTTGTTTGTGTGGTTCAACGGCGAAGACAGAACCGGCGAGTTTTAAATCTTTGACTTGTTCGCCAGCCATGTTAAGAACTTTAACGCTGACGGATTTCTTTTCTGCCATTATTTTCTATCTCCTTTCGAACTTATTCAGCTTTCGCTTCTTCAGCGACAACTGGTGTTTCTTCAACTACTGGAGCTGGCGCTCTATTAATTAAAGATTTAACACTTTCTTTGTTTTTAACAGTCTTAATTGCGGATCTGATTGTCACGATGCTCTTTTTAGCACCTGGTAATCCACCCTTAACTAAGATGTAACCTTTTTCGGCATCAACCTTGACCACTAATAAGTTTAATAATGTAGCGGATTTGTTGCCGTGATGTCCGGACATGTGTTTTCCTGGCATAACACCATGGTTATAACGACCATTGTTAGCGAAGGAGCCTTGTCCTCTGTGGTAACCTGAACCATGTCCTTTTGGACCGATGTGCATATGCCATCTCTTAATGGTTCCGGAATAACCGTGACCTTTGCTTGTTCCGATAACGTCAACGATGTCACCATCTTTGAATAAATCGGCTTTGATTGTGTCACCTAATTGGTAAGCACCCATTTCATCACCACGTAATTCTTTTGAAACATAATGTGGGACGGTGTTTGCTTTCTTGGCAATTCCCTTTTCTGCTTTGTTAGCACGAGATTCTTTCTTTTCTTCGTAACCAACTTGGACAGCGACGTAACCATCTTTTTCAAGGGTTTTGACTTGAGTGACAACGTTTGGTAAGACTTCAACGACTGTGACTGGGTATAATGTACCATCTTCAGCGAAGACAGAAGTCATGCCCATTTTACGACCTAAAATTGCTTTCATCTTGTCTTACCTCCTTAAAGTTTGATTTCGATATCTACTCCTGATGGAAGGTCGAGGTTCTTAAGAGCATCGAGTGTTTCCTTCTTTGGATTTGTAATATCGATAATACGTTTGTGTGTTCTGATTTCGAATTGTTCACGGGAATCTTTGTACTTGTGAACAGCTCTTAAAATCGTGAATACTTGTTTTTCTGTTGGTAGTGGAATTGGGCCCACAACAGTAGCCCCAGAGTTCTTCGCTACTTGAACGATTCTCTCAGCGCTTTGATCAAGGTTGACATGATCGTAAGCTTTGAGGCGAACTCTAATCTTAGTAGTTTTTGCCATGAAATTTCCTCCTATATCACTTTCAGGCTTTGACTCATATCTCACTCAATGCGAATTACCGGAAACACCTTCATGACAACGCCTGTGGGTGTGTCCGCAACCTCGCACATCATCGCGAGCAGTCAACGTTCAAATACTACTCTTATACGTGTATATGTGTCAATAATAAAATAAAAAAAATTTTATATAGAGAAACGCATACAGCAAAATGTCTCAAAAAAAGTTATAAATTTTACTCATTTTTTCGTCTTTTTAGTGTTTTTAGTGCCTCATTTTTCACTTTTTGGGCATTAAAAAAGACCGGTTTCCCGGCCTCAAAAATATAGTTTGATTAAGAAATGATGAGAAGAATACCTTGAAGGAATAAGGCTGCAAAGACCATTACCATGCCAAAACCCATAAATAATCCTGGCACATTCTCTTTAAATCCTTTTGGTTGTGCAGTACCAATGGTTTTCTTACCAAGTGGAAGAGCAAATCCAAACATTAAGATTCCAAAGGCTAAGGCACCTGCCATAAGTAGAGGTAGTCCAACCGCTATCTCTGTTCCACCCATATCAACAAATCTCATTAAAAGCGAACCAAGTAAAGAAATAGCAGCTCCTACAAAACCTATGCCACTAAAAAGGATGGCACGATTAATATTTTTGTTAAATTCAGGTGTACCTCTTTCGATTGGTGTAGTTTGTTGAGCAGCACTACCACTAGCTCCACCAACCGTTGCTGTATTACGTAGTTCGTGAGCTGGATCAACTGGTGCTTCTTCTAATGGTTTATCAGACAAATAATAGCCGCATTGACTACAAAACTTTGCGCCCTCAGGTATTTCGGCGCCACAATTAGGACATTTCATAAAATTAGTTCTCCGTATCAACATAATAACGAGAACTTAATTGAAATTAAACATATTTCGATTTTACCCTAAAGAAAAAGTGACTTTTAGGCCACTACTTTTCTTCGTTTTGGTGCTTTTTTTGATAGGCTTCATATGAGTATTTGCACCCGCAATACTCTTGAAAATACATCTCGTGTTCTTTAATTATTATGAGACTTTTTTCATAGCCATCATTCTTCTTAAAATCAGCGTATAACCACTTAACAGTAGGATAATCTTTTTGAAGAGTTTCACCAATTTTATTAATATCTTGAGCGTTCTTATATCTGGAGATTGTCATCACTGTTCCAAAGTAATCAAAACCATTTTTAGAAGCGTATTCAAAACCTTCTTTTAAACGCTTTCTAAAACAGATTCTGCAACGCTCATGACCTTCTTTATCAGAAGCTCTTGGTTCTAAATCTAAGTTATATTTTTCGTTATCATATTTTGTAGGAATGACAACGATATTTGCCCCAATATCCTTAAGGTATTTTTTGAGTTCATTAAAACGTCTATCGTGTTCTTCTTTTGGATAGATGTTCGAGTTGTTGTAGAGAATCGTAATATCAAAATAATCTTTAAGAATTTCATGCGGAATAGTAAAGCAAGGACCGCAACAAGCGTGAATCAATAATTTTGGTTTTTTACCAGAAATTTTGATGTTTTGCAGTTCTTTTTCGAGTATTCGCTGGTAATTCTTATTATTTTCCATGGATAAACATTGAGTCTCCAAATGAGAAGAAATGATACTTGTTATCAACCGCATGTTTATAGACTTCTAAGGTGAATTCTCGACCCATAAAAGCACTCACTAACATGATGAGTGTGCTCTTAGGGAGGTGGAAGTTTGTAATCACACAATCAATAGCTTTAAACTCGTATCCTGGAGTGATAAAAATATTGGTTTCTTTCTTTACTGGAGTGAAGGTTCCAAACTCTTGCATATTGGCCTCTAATGTTCTAATTGAAGTTGTTCCAATAGCGATGATTCTCCTACCTTCTTTTTTAGCCTTATTTAAAGCGTCACACGCCTCTTTAGTAATCTCATATTCTTCAGAGTGCATAACGTGATCTTTAGTGTCTTCGACCTTAACTGGTCTAAATGTTCCTAGACCAATGTGTAGTGTAACATCCACTACTTCAATTCCTTTTGCTTTTATCTTTTCAAAAAGCTCTTCTGTGAAGTGAAATCCTGCAGTAGGAGCGGCAGCACTACCAGTATATTTGGCGTACACTGTTTGATAACGGTCATTAGCGCATAATTGTTTTTTAATATATGGAGGGAGTGGCATCTTTCCAAGAGAATCAAGAACTTCTAAAAAGATTCCTTCATAATGGAACTTAATATCTCTAAGTCCTTCATCTTTGACTTTTACTACTTCTCCAATAAGTTTGCCTTCTCCATAACTAATACGAGCCCCAATCTTAAGTGATTTAGCGGGTTTGGTTAAGCATTCCCAGGTATCGTCTCCAACTTGTTTTAATAATAAAGTTTCACAATGTGCTCCTGTGACTTCTTTTATTCCAATAAGTCGAGCAGGAATAACTTTTGTATTGTTTCTAACCAAAACATCACCTGGTCTAAGGTAATCAATGATGTTATAAAACATCTTATCTTCATAAGTGTGATTTTCTTTATCAATCACTAATAAACGAGAATGGTCTCTTTTATCAGATGGTTGTTGAGCAATTAATTCTTCAGGGAGTTCAAAATCAAACAAATTTATATTCATAAATTTAAAAACCTCTACTATCTCCAAAGGCTGCTAAAGTGATCTTCATATATTCTTCAAAGCGATCTTCTTTAATCGCTTCTCTAGCTCCTTCCATCATATGGATTAAGAAGCGAATATTATGGATAGAGAGTAATCTCTTTCCGAATATTTCATCACAAACATATAAGTGTCTTAAATACGCTTTTGTGTAATTCTTACAGCAATAGCAATCGCACTCAGGATCTAAAGGAGTGAAATCTTCCTTATATTTAGCGTCTCTAATATTAACTCTACCTGTATGAGTCATTAAGGCACCATGTCTAGCAAGTCGAGTTGGTAAAACACAGTCAAACATATCAATTCCACGTGCAATACCTCCAAGGAGGTAATCTAAAGAACCAACGCCCATTAAGTAACGTGGTTTATCTTGTGGAAGATATTTAACTGCATAGTCAATCATTCTAAAACATACTTCTTTTGGTTCGCCAATAGAGGTTCCGCCAATTGAGTATCCTGGGAAATCCAGTTTAGAAAGCTCTTCAGCACACATCCTACGCAAATCTTCGTAATCTCCACCTTGGACAATGCCAAAGAGCGCTTGGTCTTCTCTTTTATGAGCGTCCTTACCTCTTTTTGCCCATCTTAAAGTTCTTTCTGTGGATCTTTTTGTGTATTCATAACTTGATGGATATGGAATACATTCATCAAAAGACATAATAATGTCTGCGCCTAATTTCTCTTGAATATCGATTGCGACTTCAGGAGAAAAGAAGAGTTTATCACCATTAAGGTGATTCTTAAAATGAACACCCTCTTCGGTGATTTTACGGTTTTCCGCAAGTGAAAAGACTTGGAATCCACCAGAGTCAGTAAGAATTGGTCCATCCCAATTCATAAACTTGTGTAATCCGCCTGCTTTAGCAACTAAGTCTGCGCCTGGTCTAATTGATAAGTGATAAGTATTAGCTAAAATCACTCCTGCTCCCATTTGATGGAGTTCTTCAGGAGAAAGAGATTTAACGGTTGCTAAAGTACCAACAGGCATAAACATTGGAACTTCACAATCTCCATGTGGAGTATGCAAGATTCCATATCTAGCGCCTGTCTTCTTGTCTATATGTTTGATTTCTAGGTAGAAATCCTTCATATTATTCGTTTTCGTCTCCAACTAATAATAAGATGCCAGAAACCATGCTAACAAAGATTAAGTTACAGACTTTAAATCCAACTGAAATTGGCTCGTTATTCTTAATCTTGTCATTTAATGACACGGTCATTGGAATCATCCACGCGAGTGGAATAATTGCAGAAGCACAAACAACACAAGCGATAATGTTAAATACAAAAGCAACAGTCATAAGTGTGCTGTCACGTTTTTTAGTTTTTGTTTCTGAGTAAACTGGTTCGACTTCCACTTTTGGTTCGTCATAATCCACTTTTGCACCACATTTTGGGCAAAATGCATCATTATCACGGAGTTCAGCTCCGCATGTAGAACAATATTTCATATTTGTTCCTCCTATAAATTTATTAATTCAGAGATATCAATTACATGTACCTCGTTTTGAAATCTTCTCTCAATTGTATTAGTAACAACAATATCGTCTAGAGGAGATTCAATTAGCTTTTTAACACTGTTATGAGAGAATACACCATGAGATGCTCCTGCCATAACAGATTTAGCTCCGCTCTTAATTAAGAGGTCGACAGCGGAAACTATTGTACCACCAGTATCGATAATATCATCGATAATTATGCAAATTTTATTTTTGACTTCTTCAACGTTAACTTGTAAATGTTCTGCTAAATTAGGTTTTGGACGGTACTTGATTAAGATAACTTTCTTACTTCCTTTAAGTTCATTAACTAATAAGTCAGCGCGAGTGTTGCTACCATGATCTGGAGAAACAACAACGACATCTTTTAAATCAATGTTATGCTTTTGGAAATAATCGAGATAATAGTCTTTAAATAACTTTGTAGTTGGTAAACTTTCAAATGGAGTTTTGAAAAAGTTTAGGATATCACTATGATGGATATCGAAGGTTAATATTTTGTCTACTTCTGCAGTGTCCAATATTTTGGCCACAACTTCGCAAGATACAGGTTCATTAACCCAAGAAACTCTTTCTTGCCTTGAATATCCAAAATATGGAATATAGAGTTTGATCGACTTTGCCCCGCCTCTTTTTATTGAGTCAATGAGGAGTAATAATTCAAACAAAACTTCATGTGCGTTTTTCGCAGTAGATTCAATAATCACAACATCCTTATTTTTCACATCACTTAATGATTTAACAAGGACTTCTCCATCCGCAAATCTATCAACAGAAATAGAACCTAGTTCCGCCCCATATTTTGCTGCGACTTTTTTAGCGACTTCTTGATTAGATTGTAAAGAAAAAATAATGTAGTTACTCATTGCTTATTTGTAGTATTTGCAAGTCATTAAGACAATTGCTTTATTTGTCGAAAAATCATCTTTTACACGAGATTTATCATAAAAAATGCCTTTTTCGCTTAAGAATTTTGCTAATTCCTTAGTATTGAACCAAAGTCTAAGATAACGATCTACAAGGTCCTTTTCTTTCTTATAAAGGATGACCATTGGATAGATATAAATGAGTTTACCATTTCTAATCATCCATTTATCTGGTTCATAGTTTAAAGTCATATGATTGACCTTAGCAAAATAGGCGTTACGGAAAAGGTCTTCATAAAGAGATTCTTCAAGATCATTTTTAGAAAGATAATCACTCACAAGTTCGCCTTCAACACACTCACTAACAACGTATCCATTTTTTTCATCAATATAGAATAGTTTTGGAACACTAACCCCTGAAGTTGAAAGTTTTCTCATCGCGTACGTAAGCTCTTCTCCTTCTTGTGATTTAGGAGTGAATTTTCTCACAAAATACTTCTTGCCTTTTCTTTCTAATAAGAAAGAATCTTCTGATAAAGTATCAGTTATAACAAACTCTCTATGTTTAATTTTTATCGTTTCCATCGTTAATTATTATACTTTAATTTTTAAATTAAGTATATAAGATTGGGTTTTAGACATAATTATTAGTGTACGAAATATGATAAATGTAGGTTGCTTTAATCAACTATAATATATTTTGAGATACATTTTGAAAATGTATTTGTGTTATACTTTTTTTATGAAACTTTACGAGAGCTCTGAAGACTACTTAGAAACCATTTTAATTCTCAAAGAAAGAAGCGGAAATGTCCACGCGATTGACATTGCTAGAGAGATGGGTTTTTCTAAACCAAGCGTGTCTATTGCTATCCACAAATTAGAAGATAATGGCTACCTCACAATTACAGAAGACGGCAATATTCTTTTAACTGAATCTGGAAGCGAGATTGCAAATAAGATTTATGATCGTCACCTCACTATTTCTAAGGCCCTTACTATGTTAGGAGTCAATGAAGAACAATCTTTAGTGGATGCATGTAAAATCGAACACGATATTTCAGAAGAGACTTTCGCAAAATTAAAAGAATTTGTAAAGAAACATGAACAATAACTTACTTAGATTTATTAACTACGTCAAAATTGACACTCAATCAAACGATACAACTGGCACTACACCAAGTACTGAAAAGCAAAAAGACCTTGGTCTTTTACTTGTTCACGAATTATTAGAACTTGGTTTAAATGACGCTCATATGGATGAGTTTGGTAATGTTTACGGTCATTTACCGGGCAAAGGTTCAAGAATTGGACTTAACGCCCACATGGACACTGCACTCGAAGTCACAGGCGCAGGCGTAAGACCACATTTAATTAAGGAATACGCAGGCGGAAAGATTAAACTCGCTAACGGATTATCAATGGATCCAAAAGAGTTCCCAATCTTAAATAAACATATTGGACACGATTTAGTGGTTACTGATGGTAACACCTTATTAGGTGCTGATGATAAATCAGGTATCGCCATCATTATGAATGTCTTGCAATACTATCATGATCATCCAGAGGAAAAGCATAGCACTATCTGTGTGTGCTTTACTGTTGATGAAGAAATTGGTGAAGGACCACTACATTTCAATTATCGCAAGATGAACGCTAAATATGCTTATACAATCGATGGATCAGATATCGATAAAATCGAATGTGAAAACTTTAATGCCTATGGAGCAACTGTCACATTTAAAGGTGTATCCATTCACCCAGGAGAAGGAAAAGGCAAACTTATTAATGCTTTAAATCTTGCAAGCGAATTCGTTGCCCTTCTTCCAAAAGAAACGCCATATGATTCAGAAGGCAAACAAGGTTTCTATCATTTAACTGGTATTGAAGGAAATTCTGAAGTTGCAACCTTAACAATGATTCTTAGAGACTTCAAAGATAAGGGTATTGAGAAGAGAATTGAAACAGTAAAAGAAGCAGTTAATAAGGTTAATAAACTCTATCCAACCGCTGAAGTGACCGTTTCATTCAAAAAACAATACGAAAATATGAAGAAGTTTGTTGATAAAAAGCCTATGGCTATTAGAAGAGCAAAAGAGGCTTTAAAAAAGAACGGAATCGAGCCATCTCTTGGTGCAATTAGAGGCGGAACTGACGGAGCGACGTTTTCTAAATTTGGCTTGATTACGCCTAATCTTGGTACCGGAAGTTACAACCATCACGGCCGATTTGAGTTCCTTGATGTACAAGAATTCGAAAAGATGATTTGTGTGGTAATTGACTTAGTCAAGTAATTCAAATTTTTGTCTCGATAAACATATATTTAAAACAAAATAAAGTATAAATATTAATAATTTGGACAGTGTCTAAACTTATGCAAATATTTATATTTTTTTGTTGCCAAAGGTTCAATATTAAATTAGTATTTATCCACTCTCATTTTTACAGAGAATAACGACATTATAATATTTTCAAATACATTTAGATGAACGCTACAGCATTAAGGGGGATTTTTTATGCTCAGCATCAGAAAAAGAGACGGTGCTCTTGAAGAGTTCGATCTCACAAAAGTATCAAAAGCCATTGAAAAGGCTTTTATGGCGGAACACAAATTCTATAACGATGACATCATCAACATGTTATCTCTTAGAGTTACCGCAACAATGAATTCAAAAATTCGTAACGATATTATTGATATTGAAGATGTTCAAGATTCAGTAGAAGTTACTTTAATCCAAGCAGGATATGTTGATGTTGCTAGAAGCTACATGCTCTATCGTAAAGCTAGAGCTAATTTAAGAGAGCAAAAAGCAACAGATTTAGACTATAAGAAAACAGTCGATAACTACCTCAAGATTAATGACTGGAGAGTTAAAGAAAACTCCACAGTTACTTACTCTGTTGGTGGACTTATTTTATCAAACAGCGGAGCTGTTACTGCTAACTATTGGTTAAGTGAAGTCTATGATCAAGAAATCAGCGCAGCGCACAAAAACGCTGATATCCATATTCACGACTTATCCATGTTAACCGGTTACTGTGCTGGTTGGTCACTCAAACAATTAATCCAAGAAGGTTTAGGTGGTGTCGTTGGTAAGATTACATCTGCTCCAGCAAATCACTTATCTACCTTATGTAACCAAATGGTCAACTTCTTAGGCATTATGCAAAACGAGTGGGCAGGTGCGCAGGCGTTCTCCTCTTTTGATACATATTTAGCACCATTCGTTAAGAAAGATAACCTTTCCTATAAAGAAGTTAAACAATGTATCCAATCCTTCATTTATGGTGTTAATACACCATCTAGATGGGGAACACAAGCACCATTCACTAACGTTACTTTAGACTGGGTCGTTCCAAACGATATGGCGGAACTTAACGCCATCGTCGGTGGAAAAGAATGCGACTTCAAATACAAAGACTGTGTTAAAGAAATGGCCATGGTCAACAAAGCCTTCATCGAAGTCATGATTGAAGGTGACGCTAACGGTAGAGGATTCCAATATCCAATCCCAACTTATTCCATTACTAGAACATTTGACTGGTCTGAAACAGAAAACAATAAACTCTTATTTGAAATGACCGCTAAATATGGCACACCATATTTCTCTAACTACATTAACTCCGATATGGAACCAAGTGATGTTAGAAGTATGTGCTGCCGTTTAAGACTCGACTTAAGAGAATTAAGAAAGAAATCTGGTGGTTTCTTCGGTTCTGGTGAATCTACTGGTTCCGTCGGTGTTGTCACTATCAATATGCCAAGAATCGCATACTTAGCAACTGATAAAGAAGACTTTTATCAAAGATTAGACAAGATTATGGATATCTCTGCTAGATCCTTAAAGGTCAAAAGAAACACCATTACCAAACTCTTAGAAGCTGGATTGTATCCATACACCAAGAGATACCTTGGAACATTCAATAACCACTTCTCCACAATTGGTTTAGTCGGTATGAATGAAGCTTGCTTAAATGCTAGATGGATTAAGAAAGACTTAACAAACAAAGAAGCTCAAGAATTCACTAAAGAAGTTCTTAACCACATGAGAAATAAACTCTCTGATTATCAAGAACTCTATGGTGACCTCTATAACTTAGAAGCTACTCCAGCAGAATCAACTGCATATCGTTTAGCAAAACACGACAAAGAAAAATATCCAGATATCATTACTGCTAGTGAAGAAGGAAGAACTCCATATTACACTAACTCTTCCCACTTACCAGTTGGCTTCACCGATGACATCTTTGCCGCTCTTGATATTCAAGATGAATTACAAACTCTTTATACTTCCGGTACAGTTTTCCACGCCTTCTTAGGTGAAAAACTTCCAAACTGGAAATCTTGTATGAATCTTGTTAGAAAGATTGCTGAAAACTATCACTTACCATATTACACAATGTCCCCAACATACTCTGTATGTAAGGAACACGGTTATATCACAGGTGAACAATACATCTGTCCAAAATGTGGTGCTAGAACAGAAGTTTATTCTCGTATTACTGGCTACTATCGTCCAATTCAAAACTGGAATGATGGCAAGAGCGAAGAATTCCTCAACCGTAAAACATATAACTTAAAGAATTCCAAACTCACACATGGTATCGATAGAGCAGAAGAAGCATGTGATGAAGCTGTTAAAACATTAAATGAAACATTACTCTTTGGAACAAAGACATGTCCAAACTGTAAGATGGCTAAAATGTTGCTCGAAAAAGCTGGTGTCCCATATAAATGGGTTGACGCTGAAGAGAATGTCGAACTCACAAATTCTTACAACGTAAGAAAAGCACCAACATTATTAGTCCCAAACGGCGATCAAATCTTAACATTTGAAAACGCCTCCAACATTAAAGGTTATATCGAAAGCTTAAAATAATATGAACTACGATGTAATTGTCATTGGTGGCGGACCAGCCGGAATGACAGCCGCTCTTTATACATTAAGAGCTGGTAAGAGTGTTCTCGTGTTAGAAAAAGAAGGGTTTGGCGGTCAAATCGCCACCTCTCCTCGCCTAGAGAATTTCCCTACTATCGAATCTATTTCTGGTAGCGAATGGAGTGATAAGTTATTTGAACAAATCACAAACTTAGGCGCTGCATTTGAACTCGAAGATGTTCAAAGTGTTAGAAAAGAAAATAATACATTCTTCGTTAAAACCGATTATAACGAATATGAAGCAAAAGCTGTCATTATCGCTAACGGAGTTAAACCTCGTAAAATGGGTTTACCAAACGAAGATGAATTAGTAGGAAAAGGCATCTCTTATTGTGCTGTCTGTGACGGACCTTTCTATAAAGGAAAAGAAATCTACTTAGTAGGCGACGCTAATACCGCCCTTCAATACGCCTTATTATTAGCGAACTACTGTCCAAAAATTCATATGCTTACTCTATTTGACAAACTCTTTGGAGATAAGATTCTTATCGATAGAGTTCTTCAAACAGAGAATATAGATATTCGTCATAATTTGTCTATGACAAAGATTAACGGAACTACTCAACTCGAATCTGTCGAATTCGAAGACACAATTAGTCATGAAAAAGTTGTTTATGAAACCAATAACTTATTCATCGCTATTGGACAAGTTCCACAAAACGAATTCTTAAAAGATCTTGTAACCCTAGACCACGGCTTCATTGTTACTAACGAAGTAATGGAAACCGCAATCCCTGGTCTATACGCTGCAGGAGATACAAGACTTAAGGAAAATAAGCAAGTCATTACAGCATGTAATGATGGCGCGGTTGCCGCGATGAGTGCTGTTAAATATATCAACAGCAACTTCTGATTTTCCTGTCACAGCCCCTTTCTTAAAGGAAGGGGTTTTCTTTTTTTATATTTTGCATGACAATTAATTATAGAAAGGCGGTATTACTTATGGTTGTTTCAATAAGAATGACACAAGAAGAAAAAGAATTAGCAAATGCCTACGCCAAATTAAGCGGGGTCTCTTTAAGCGAAGCAATCAAACGCGCTTTCTTCGATAAAATTGAAGAAGAATATGATATCGCTTTGGCTAATGATGCCACTAAAGAAATTGAAAGAGATCCAACAACTCATTCCATCGATGAAGTCAAAAAGATGCTTGATTTGTAAAAACTTAACTAATCTTTGTACGCAAAGCTAATTCAAAGAAACTCCCTTGAAATGGGAGTTTTCTTCATAAGAAAAGAGGCTTAATAGCCTCTTAGATCTACATCCTTAACATATTGAGATAAGATATCCATATATTTTTTTGCAGTCTCTTCTTTAACTTCGTGTAGTTCTTTATTTGGCACTCCATCAGAGACTTTGAATTGTTGAAGGAATAATCGTTTAGATCCTTCTAATAATTTTCCAATTTCATATATCGAATCAATATCGTGATATTCTTCAATCAAAGTAGTTCTAAATTCATAATCCACTTTGTCTTCTTTAAGAATCTCAATTGACTGTCTTAATAAATTAATATCAATTGATCTGTTGATAATGATGTCATAAATCTTATTGAAGGAATGTTTGATATCCATAGAAACATAGTCAATTAGTTTCTCATCGATTAGTAATTTAAGCATCTCAGGATTTGATCCGTTCGTGTCTAATTTCACTAAATAGCCAAGTTCTTTAATCTTTTTGATCTTTTCTGGGAGGTCTTTCATAAGAGTTGGTTCTCCTCCAGAGATGACCACTCCATCAAGAATTCCCACTCTCTTTTTGAGGAAAGAAAGTATTTCATCAAACGGGATTTGAGGAACATTTCCTTTTACTAATGTTTCATAGTTATGGCAATAAGGACATTGAAAATTACACGCTTGAGTATATAAAACACAAGCGACCTTTTCAGGATAGTCTAATAAAGTAAATTTATTAACACTGACAAATTCCATATAACAAATTATACCTATTGATAAATATTTTTGCTACAATAGAGAACATGAAAAAGTACGATAATATTTCTTGGGACGAATATTTTATGGGTATGGCGGTTCTTTCCGCTTTAAGAAGTAAGGACCCTAACACCAAAGTTGGTGCAGTTATCGTTAGTCCAGATAACAAAGTTATTTCTATTGGCTATAATGGCATGCCACGTCAAATTGATGAAGATAAACTCTCCTGGAATAGAGGTGAAGGCTTAGATTCTAAATATTTATATGTTTGCCACGCCGAATTTAACGCCATCTTAAATACCCAAATGGGAGGAACTCTTAAAGGAGCAACTCTTTATGTGACTTTATTCCCATGCAATGAATGCGCTAAAGCAGTCATTCAAACCGGTATCAAAGAAATCGTTTATCTTAATGATAAATACGCTGACCAAACTATTTTCATCGCAAGTAGAAAAATGTTAGAACTTGCCGGCGTCAAACTCCGTCATTTCGAAGGACAAAACGTCGATATCAAGGTTGTTAAGAAAGATGACAATTAAGGAATATATTGCATCTCGCAAAATAGAAATAAAAAACTATGTCGAAGGTTTAAAAATTAAACCTCATTTAGTGATTGTCCAAATCAATGAAGATCAAGCCAGTAACGCTTATGTTAAAGGTAAGCTCAAAGACTGTGCAGAGCTTGGAATTAACGGAGAATTAATTAAGCTCCCAATCGACACTACTGAAGAGACTTTATTAAGTCTCATCGATGATTTAAATAACGATGATGAAGTTGATGCTTTTATCGTTCAAATGCCACTTCCAAAGCAAATTAACGAAGAAAAGATTAAACTTGCAGTTTCTCCTAAAAAAGATGTTGATGGATTTCATCCATTAAGCGAACTTAATCCATGTACCCCACAAGGTATCATCGATTATTTACACGCTGAAAATATTGCTATGCAAGGTCTTAATGCTTTAGTGATTGGAAGAAGCAATATCGTTGGTAAACCAATGGCGAAACTTCTTTTAAAAGAAAACTGCAATGTCACTGTTGTGCATTCTAAAACATCTAAAGATGATATGGCCTTCTACATTGCTCACGCTGACATCATTGTTATTGCTATTGGAAGGCAATTCTTCCTCAACGAAAATTATAAATATAAAGAAAGCGCCATCATTGTTGATGTTGGCATTTCTCGAGATGAAACAGGCCTCCACGGAGACGCTGTTCCTAATTTACCAGTGAAACTTCAAACTCCAGTCCCTGGAGGAGTTGGTTTACTAACTAGACTCTCTCTTATTGAGAATTTGTTAAAAATCTATAACAAAAAATATAAAATATAGCTGATGGCTAAATTTAATATCATTTTTGATTGTGATCCAGGACATGACGATGCGATTGCCCTATTACTTTCATGTTATTCAGAAGACATTAATCTTCTTGCAGTCACTACTGCTGCAGGAAATCAAACTATCGATAAAACCAGCAAGAACGCTCTTAATTTATTAAATTTCTTCAATAAAAAAGACATTCCTTTAGCAAGAGGTAGTTCTACTCCTCTTAAAAGAAAGATAGTCACTTGCCCAGAAATACATGGAGAAAGTGGACTTGATGGATATATTTTCCCAACTTATGAAGAAAAATATGATTCTAGAGAAGGATATCAATTAATAATTGACACTCTACTTAATAACAAAGATGTCACAATGGTCACAACTGGACCAATGACTAATCTTGCTTTAGCGATACAAAAATGTCCAGAAATCACTAAACACATTAAAGAAATCGTCATAATGGGTGGAAGTATTACTGATGGCAATATCACTAAGCACGCCGAATTTAATATTCTTGTTGATCCAGAAGCAGCGGATATTTGTTTTAACTGTGGAGTACCTTTAAGAATGCTTGGACTTAATGTCACTCGCCAAATATTAGTTACTGATAAAGTTGTTGAAGAAGCAGAAAAAATTCACACTCGTGGAAGTGATTTATTCGTTAAGTTAATGAAAGTCTTTAACGATAACCAAAAAAACTTCTTTGGTCTAGAGGCTGGGCCATTACACGATCCTGCCACCATTATCAGTCTCATTGATGAAGATACATTTACTTTTGAAGATATGAATGTCACTATCGATACATCAAATGCCGAACTCGCAGGTAAAACAGTGTGCAGCAAAAGGAAACCATATAATGTCAAAGTCGCTACTAAAGTAGATGTTGATAGATATTGGAAAAACATTTATGAATATTTAAGGAGATGCAACTAGTGAATAATAAAAAAATCGTCGTTGTCGGAAGCATCGCAATTGATAACACTATCTTTACTAAAGAGTTACCTCACGCTGGAACAACCACTATTGCTGATAGCTATTTCCAAAATATCGGTGGTAAAGGGGCAAATCAGGCCTGTGCAGCGTTGTTTTTGGGTTCTGAAGTCTCTCTTATTGGAGCGGTCGGAAAAGACGCTAATGGGGACGCTGTAAAGAGATTCCTAAAAGAGAATGGATTAAACTATCGCATCAAAGATAGTGAAAAGCCAACTGGAGTGGCCTTTATCATTCTAGAAGAAAGTAACGCTGAAAATAGAATTCTCATCATCCAAGGATCAAATAATGACTTATTAATTGAAGATATTGAGAAGAATGAAGATCTCTTTAGAAAAGGAGATATTTTACTCACTCAATTTGAGTCTCCAATTCCTACTATCGAATATACGATTAAAAAGGCAAAAGAAAAGGGAATGCTAGTTGTTGTTAATCCAGCCCCAATTAAAAAGGTTGATGACTCTATTTATCAATATATTGATTATCTAGTTCCTAACGAACATGAACTTGAAGCATTAAGCGGAGAAACTGATGTTATTAAAGGGGCAAATATCATGTTAGATAAAGGGGCAAAGAATATCATTGCTACTTTAGGAGAAAAAGGTTCTATTCTTGTTAATAAACAAGAGACAATTAAAGTTGCTCCTCATAAAGTCGAGGCTATTGACACTGTTGCAGCTGGAGATTCATATCTAGGAGCCTTAGTAAATAAGATGACGATTGGCGCTAATATCAAAGAAGCGATGGAATTCGCCTCTAAATGTAGCTCTATTACTGTCACTAGAAAAGGCGCAATTATCGCATTGCCACACAAGGAAGATTTGTTGTAGTCACCTACCTTGATTTTTATACCTAGTTGTGGTTTACTATAAGTAGAAGAAGTTATCCCTATCTATCTTTGTTAGATGGGGTATTTTTTATTACGTACACTAGTATACATAGCATCACTAGAATCATGAATATATCATTCATATCTAGACCTCCTTTCACTTTTCGGTAACACTTTTCAGTGCAATTAAAATGAAAGAAACCACGAAAAGAACAATTTAATTACACCTACTTGGTAAGTGCAACCGAGTGTAGAGAATTAAAAAACTCCCTACATATATATAAAGAGGGAGGTTTTGTGATTTTTTTAAAAAATTTCTTAAAAAAGTTAAACAATAAGACTCCCGAAGGAGCCTTATTGTTTTTCAACTTGGTTGATTATTCGTAGAATAAGAATGTGTCTTTAACGATGAAGTAAATCAAATCGATTAAAGTTGGAATCCATAATCCACCGAGAACGATGAATAAGATAAGACCAAGAAGATTTGTTGTGCTTGATTTTCTTAAGACTGCAGAAATTCTAACGAGGATTTCAACAAGCCATCCAACGAATGGGATGATCAAGAGAATGATCTTAACAATTCTGTCTTGCTTTTCAAACCACTTATCAAATGTCATTATGATTTTCTCCTTTTTTGATACAAAAATTATAAAGTTATTTTTAATAAAAGTTAAATATTTTTTTATAGGCTACCTTTTCGTAGAAATAAATAGGCTGTTTTATATAATAAAAAACTACATAGCATCTACCCTAGTTAATAAAGAAATAGACGGCCACTAAAACACCGACATGTAGCAAGATAGCTATTACATTGATAAAGGTAAAATACCAGTGTTCTCCCTTTGTCTTGTGTCTAAAGATGAGCATTGCAGGATATCCCCCAAACGCTCCACCAAAAAACGATAAGAGTAAAAGTGTCTTTTCTTCAGTGCGATAAGCACCATTCTTTGCCTTTTGTTTATCTATGTAATATGCGATAAACGTCACGAGCGATAATAATATTAAGTATGCACCATACGATATTAATACAATCTCTTTGGTGGTAAGATTAAACATCGGAAATTCCTCACTTACTTTACATATTTTTGTTTTTCATTATAATTTCCATATACCAACCATAAGGGTTGGGAGAAATTAAAGGGTATTAAAAACTATATTTTTATAGTAATATAAATTCTTGAAGTTATCAAAAAAGGAACTCCAAAACAAACATGAACATTATCATAGAGCCAACATTTGAAGTGGTTTACGCTCTTATTGGCCTATTCTTATCTATATTTGTCTTAATTAAAGGAAGAAAGAAAATCCCGTACATCATTTTAGCGAGTATTGGTTTTTCTATTGTCGTTACAGACGCTATGACTATCATTCCTAAATATTTAGGATTATCTTTTGTTAAACTAGAAAACTTCTATGAGATTTTAGGAATTGGTAAGGCTGCTATTTCTATTACCTTAACTCTTTTATATTTATCGATTTATATTTTATATAAAATTATTAAACGTAAAGAGACACCTATCCTCATCGATATTACTTTATATGTTTTAGCAGCGTCTAAAATCATCATCTCTTTAATTCCAATCACTACTTTTGAAATCGTTAATAACTACATCCTAATTAGCTTTATAGGAAATATCCCATTTATCTTCTTAGGATTACTCGTTGCTCTATACACATTTAAATGGACAAGTATCGCCGACGACGAATTATTTGAAAAGCTCTCCATCCTTTTTGCAGAAGCTTTACTCTCATTTACATTCGTTATCGTTTTTAATAACTACTATATTCCACTTATTATCACCGTTTTTACCGGTGCTATTTTATTATTCCCAACCAACTTCATTGGTTATCAAACAATTAAGAAAATTGAATAGAACTCTATAAATATATGGTGTAAATGTTACTTTGTAGCATTACTCCCTTTTAATTGCGGGTTTTTTCCGTTTCGTATATATTTATTGAGTTTGTGTGAACCATAGACTATGTTCCACACTCAGAGGAGACTCTATTAAATGAATTTAAAAAAGATTAATGGATCCACTTTCTATGCCATGCTAGAAAATGGATATAAAAACTTATTAGCACACTTACAAATTATTAATGACTTAAATGTTTTCCCAGTTCCTGATGGTGACACTGGCACAAACATGAAGTTAACATATCAAAATGGATTAAAGACTATTACTGACGATGATGCCCCAATCGATATCATTACTGATGAATTCGCTCGCGGCATGCTTTTTGGTGCTAGAGGAAACTCTGGCGTTTTAACTAGCCAATACTTCAGAGGCTTTGCTGATGCCTGTAAAGGTAAGAAAGAATTAACAGTTGATGATTTCGCTAAAGCGATGATTAGCGCCTATAAGAACGCTTATAACGCTTGTGCGGATGTCGCTGAAGGAACAATTCTTACAGTCGCTAGAGAATCTATTGAAAACACCATTCCTTCTATTAGAGAAGAAGATACCTTTGATAGTTTCTTAACTAAAGTCGTGTCCATGATGAGAATCTCATTAGACAACACCCCAAATCTACTTTCTGTTTTAAAAGAAAACGGAGTGGTTGATTCTGGAGGAAAAGGATTATTAACAATCTATGAAGGGTATCTTGCTTTCTTTACTGGAAAAGATATCACTGTTGATGATGAAGATCTCAAAAAAGATAAAGAAGAAAAAACACCATCCATTGATTTCTCTGCCTTTAATGAAAATTCAACCTTAGATTATGGATATTGCACTGAATTCTTACTCCAACTCTTACATAGTAAGATTGATATTTCTAAGTTCAATATCGATGAATTTATTGCCTTTATGCAAGAACACGGAAACTCTTTAGTCTGTTTCCAAACCGGCACCATTGTTAAGGTCCATGTTCACACCAAAAAACCATATGAAGTAATTGAATATGCTCAAAGATTTGGTGAATTCATTACCTTCAAAATGGAAAATATGGCTCTTCAACACAATTCCTTAATCAAAGAGGAAGAGAAACGACAACAAGAGAGAAAGAAAATCGCAGTTATTACTATTGCCCAAGGCGATGGCATTATCGATTTATTCCAAAATCAATTAAGAGCAGACTTAGTCATTAATGGTGGCACCACTATGAATACTTCTGTTTCTGAAATGATCGATGCCTTTAAATATGTAAACGCTGATGAAATCATTCTCTTACCAAACGAAACCAATATGCTTAAAGCTGCTCAACAAGCCGCTGAGTTATATAAAGATAGCAAAGTCTATGTTGTGAATACTCATAACATCCAAGAAGGCTTTGCAGCCTTAAATATGTATATGGGAACAGAAGCTACTGGCCAAGAAGTCTATGAAGCTCTTAAGGCTGGAGCAGAATCCGTTACCCCATATATCGTCTTTAAATCTGGAAAAGACGCAAAGGTTGGTTCAGTAACCGCTCCTAAAGGAAGCTATGTTGGCTCTAAAGGAAAGAAGTTAATTACCTTTGCGCCAAGAAGAACAGCAGCAACCTTACGTCTATTTGAAAAGATTGAAGGCATTAAAGAAAAAGAAGTTTGCTTCATCATCTATGGACAAACTGTCTTAGAAGACGCCGCAGAAGAACTCATCTCCGCGTTAAATGAAATGTATCCAAATCTTGAAGTCGCTTTAATTAACGGCAAACAAGATGTTTACGATTTATTAATTGGTATTTACTAGGAGAAAATCGCATATGGAAAAAAACTACACGATTGTCATCGACACATTAGGAAGCGATAAAGGCCCTGAAGCTATTATTGAAGGCGCTAAACTCGTTCTTAATGAATTCAATAACGTCAATATCACTTTAGTGGGTGATGAAGAACTCATCAAATCTAAAGGTCTTCCAACTGATCGAGTAAAAATCATTCACGCTCCTGAAACTGTCACTAACTACGATAGTCCAATTGAAGCATTCTATAAGAAAGCTAATGTTTCAGTCTTTAAAGCAGTTGAAGAATGTTCTAAAGATGAAAACGCCATCGGAATTATCTCCTCTGGTAATACTGGTGCCTTATTAGTGGGAACATTAAGATATCTCTTAGATGAAAAGAGAACTAGACCTGCATTAGCAGCTATCCTTCCAAATATGGCAAAAGGATTCACTTGTTTAGTGGATACAGGTGCCTCAATTGACTGTGGACCTGCTCAACTTGTGGAATTCGCTCATTTAGGAACTGACTTTATGAGAAAACTCTATAAGATTGAAAACCCAAGAGTCGGTCTCTTATCAAATGGTTCTGAACCTACTAAAGGAAATCACTTAGTCAAAGAAACTCATCCACTACTCGCTAAAGAAGAAGGCATTAACTTCATCGGTAATGTTGAAGGATCTAAAGCCTTAAGCGGAATGTGTGATGTTCTTGTTTCTGAAGGTTTCGCTGGTAACCAAGTATTAAAGAATACCGAAGGTACTGCGATTGCCTTAATTACTGAAATCATGAAATTCGGTAAGAAAACAGGACAAGAAGAAGTCGCTCAACAAATCGCTGGCTACTTAATGAAAACATATGATTTTGAATCATTAGGAGCAGGTATTATGCTAGGCGCAAGAAAACTCGTTTTAAAGTGCCGCGGTTCTAGTGGCCCAGCCGCTATTAGAAGCGCAGCAAAAATATTAATTAACGTCATTGAAGACAAAACATTCTACGAATAAAGAGGAAAAATTAATTATGTACGAAAGATTATTAAAACTCATTCAAGAAAATCTCCCAGACAAAGATTTAGCAAACGCTACTAAAGAAAGTAGACTTATCGAAGATTTAGGTATGGATAGTATCGGTATGATGATGCTCTCTATGTCTATTGAAGATGAATTTGGAGTGACATTTGACGCTCCAGTCACATTTAAGACTGTTCAAGATGTCTTAGATTATTTAGATAAGAACGCTACTAAATAAATTTAATAAATAAGGAAAAAGAAAAATGTACAAACTATTTTTTGATAGTGACTCAGATGTCACTTTAGAAGTTGCTAAAAAATATAACGCAACCTTAATTAGCATGCCTTATGCTCTTAATGGTGAAGAAGTCTCTCCATATAAAGATTGGAAAGTCTTTGACGCTCATACATTCTATGATGCATTAAGAAAAGGCGATGCCAATCCAACCACTAGCGCACTTAACGAAAGAGAATATATCGAATATTTCGAACCAGTTCTTAAAGAAGGCAAAGATATCCTTTATGTTCACTTCTCAAGACAAATGTCCGCGACATTTAATAGCTGCGACGCCGCTATTAAAACTCTTTTAGCAGAGTACCCAGAAAGAAGAATCCAATTAATTGATACCAAAGCTATCTCTGTCAGCGCTCTTCTCACATGTATCAGGATTGGTGAACTCGTTAATGAGGGTAAATCAATTGATGAAATCGTCGCTGTTAGCGAAAGTATCGCTATGACTAGCTCCGTCTATTTCTACGCTGATAACTTAAAGTTCTTTGCTAGAAGTGGCCGAGTTAGTGGCTTCTCTGCCTTTATGGGTGGAATGATTGGTGTCAAGCCAATTATCTATATGTCTAGCGAAGGCAAGATGGTTTCCATTGATAGCGCGATCGGAAGAAGAAAGGCTTTGGATAAGATCTTAGGCTATGTTGAAAAGAAACAAGATGACTTTAAGAAATATCCTATTTTAATCGCTCATGCTGACTCTTTGGCATTAGTCGATGAATTCGTTGCAAAACTCAAAGAGAAATTTGGCGAATTCGAATACACCGTTGTGGATGTTAATCCTACTGCTGGATGCCACTGCGGACCAGATGTTATTGGAATCGCATTCCATGGTAAGGAACGTTAAACCATGGCCAAAAAAGAAAAAAACTTACAAGACGAACTCTTACATAGAAAATATAAAATCCCTAATCTATTTCTTTCTTGGATTTACTATATCGTTGGAAGAACTCACTTATTAGGGGCTAAATATCATCCAATCTTTGATATCAAAGATTCCACCGCGGATTGTAAAGGCCCATGTTTCTTAATTTGGAATCACCAAAGTAGAAGAGACCACACCTTCTTAACAACTGCGAACTGGCCAAGAAGACTCTCCATTGTTTGTGAATATAACTCATTCTTTAGAAGCCACTTACATTGGGCGTTTAAAATGGGAAGAATCATTCCTAAAAAAGTCTTCTGTAATGATATGGCAGGTGTTAGAGCCATGAGAGATATCATTAAACAAGGTGGATGTGTTGCTTTCTCTCCAGAAGGAACATCTTCTATCTGGGGTGATCAACAACCAATCGTTCCAGGAACAGGAAGATTCTTAAAAGCATTTAATATTCCAGTTTACTGTGGATATATGCAAGGAAGTTATCTCACTAATAACAAGATTTGTTCTGATGATAGACTTGGAAAAGTCTACTATCAACAAAAGCTCTTATTTACTAAAGAGGATTTGCAAAGATTATCTCCAGAAGAAATTGAAAATATCATCAATAAAGAATTCTGGCATGATGACTATGAGTGGAATAAAGAACACCACATCGAATATAAGTCAAATGGTACGATTTGCACTAACTTATCAGATATGCTTTATAGATGCCCAAAATGCGGTCATGAATTTGAAATGGATGCTCAAGGCAACTATATCAAATGCACCAACTGCGGTAATGGAGCCACTATGGATGACTATTACGACTTCCATCCATTTAATAAAGAATGTGTCATTCCAGAAACCCCAACTAAATGGGTAAGAGAAGAACGCCAAGCAATCATTGATGAGATTAGAAAAGATCCAAATTATTCTTTCTCAGTTAAATGTAAAGTTGGTATCCTTCCTAAAGACCACTGGGTTGATAAAAGTGTCACTTCTGAAATCGTTGGAGAAGGTATTTATACGATTGACCATAAAGGTGTCCATTTTATAGGAACCAAAGAAGGTAAGGAATTCAAATTTGATCTCGATTATAAGGCTGTTTGGACTTACCCTATGACCGTTGATTTAACCATCTTTTCCCTCTATATTAACGAGGAATATCACGATTTCTACCCAGATAAGAGGGTGGTTGGCAAAATCATCATGTTAACCGAAGAAATGCATAGATTACATGTGAACAAATTCAAAAATTTCCCTTGGTTTGATTACATGTATGAAAATAAGGAACTCGGTATTGACGAATAATAAATACTGAATTAAGACTCGAAAGGGTCTTTTTTCTTTTTCTCCAAATATTTATCCTAAAGACCGTAAAATTTTTTGCATTTTTTTGTTCTTCTTTAAAAAATATATTTTTTATTTTTATTATTCTTTTTCACGCGCAATTTTTTTCTTGATTTGCCTACTTTTTTTGAAATATGATAAACCCAAATTTTATTTGACAAAGAAAGGAAAACAATTGTTATGAAAAAGTCGATTAAAACTTTGACATTTGGTCTCTTAACAGTTGGTATGCTCGCTGGATGTAATAAACCAGCACCAGTAGCTGATTGGACCGCTGAACAGAAATCAATTATGTCTGAACATCTCCACGATGTTGTTTTACCATTTTTCAAAAGTGACGCTACTGTAAAATATGATTCACAATATGATGAAGTAGTTATCACTGCTGATGTCGCCGGTACAGAAACAAAAGATTATGGTGCAAAATTCACCGCCGCTGATGGTTGGGAAAATATCTCAGATCAATATGATGTCCCAGCAGCAGCTATGGGAGAAACATTCTTTGCGTTCCAAAAAGCAGTTACTGTTACAGAAGGAACAAGATATATTTCTCTTCAATTTGCTTCTATGTCTGGACAAGAATTCTCCGCTGAAGGAAAATTCACCCTTTATGCTAGCGATCCATTTACCTATGATTGGCCAGCTGATGAATGGGCAGAAGTCATTGCGTATTACTTCGAGGGTGCTACAGATGTAGTTCCACCAATCCAAGCTGATCGTTATGAACCATATGCTCCACAATCTGGTGGATTCGCAACATTCTGTTACATGGAATCAACAACTCAAGATGCTGGTTACTCCGCTATCCTTACCCAAGCTGGTTGGGATGTTAAAGAGGAAAAAGATGAAGACGGATACTTTGTTGCCGTCGCTCCAAGTGGCTTATTTGCAGTTGCATATTTATATGTCAGTAGCATGGGCTCACTCAATATTTGGTTAGCACCAGCCCCAGCCAAAACATATGATGCATTCCCAGCAGAAGCATTAGCAGCTTCTATCGCTGCTTATGCAGAAGATGGTGCTGTCGCATTTGAATTCCCAGTGTTTGCAAAAGAAGGCGCTAAATTCACATACGAAGAAGATGAATATAACGCACTATATATTGCATATGGTATGGCGGATTATGCTAGCGCAACCGTTACTGCCTCTCCAGTCGTTGAAGCAGACTACACAGCCTATAAAGGTGAGTTCTCCACCGCTGGTTGGGACGTCGTAGATGCAAGTAGCGGTACAGGATTTGCAGCTACTAAAGATGTTGAAAACGTTGGAACAGCTTCTGTTAGTGTTAGTTTTTCTAGCGGAACACTCAACATCATTATTTATATCATTCCAAAACCATTCCCAGCAGAAGAATGGCCAGCAGCAGATATCGCTGCATTATTACCAGCTAGAGTTACTGATGTTGTCCTCCCATTCAATGGAGAA